>NZ_CAAKGZ010000044.1:0-193594 GCF_901007645.1 Pseudomonas sp. FG-3G | reverse complement strand
CGGAACCGTCAGCAGCCGTTACCTAAATAACGGATATACATACAAAAATACCTGCGCCCCACAATCCGTCATCCCAAGGCTACGGAGCCTTGCACCATTGCCTACAACTACGCCGGAATCCGCCGGCTTGTGCGCCTGGGGCCTGGGCTCTAACGTTTGCAGGCGCTGTCAGTTCAGCGATCGTGTTTAGCAGCCCGGACAATCCTAGACGTACGCTCCCACATGCGTGAGCAGGTTTCAGTGCCTGTACATTTATGTCATGGCGGTTGTGCGTGGGAGACCTACGGGTCTGCCGGGTTCTAGGGTCCCGGTCTGCTAACCCGCGTACAGCTGCCACCCTTCTCGTTTAGCAGCGATAGCTGGCGGCTCCACTACCCTAGGAGCGTCAACCATGTACAAGGTCACACCCAACCCACCAGCACCAGAAACCGACCCCAGGAAAATCCAGGAAGCCACCGATCGCGCGCTCGACTTCTACCTGAACCCCAAACAGACCAGCCCCGAAGACGAACAGCCACCGGGCCAGCTCTTCAAGGTAGTGGATGGCATCGACACCGAAAGCCTGCTCGCCAACCTCAGCGAAACCCTGGCTTCAGCCGATGCAATGGTCAGCGACCTGGCATTCGACCTGAAAGGCTCACGGCGCCATATCGCCCTTGGCATTCAGCAACTGATCGAGTTGAGTGGCTTGTTGGCGAGTCGAGTGCTGGATAAGGTCAATACACAACCCTGACCGCACCACGGGCAGTACTCACATACTCAAACAGCCCCCAACAAAAAGCCCCGCTTCCTTTCAGAAGCGGGGCTTTTTGCGTATCAGGCCAGTTGAGGCTGTGCGCTCATGGGCTGAAGCGGCAGTAGCGGTGCGTGAGGATCGGCCTTGACCGATGCACGCCACGCCGCCAGCCATTCGGTATGCCCCTCGCTCCAGACCTGCTCATGCAGGCGGGACAGGGCCACCGGGTCGCTCAGCAGCGCCAGTCGCTCGCTGTTGTTCAGGCCCGCCGGACCAACCTTGAGGGCATGACGAACCCGTTCGATCCGCAGCCATTCGATCGGCTCGGCCTGGCCGTGACGCGAGGTGGCCAGCGCAAAGGCCAGGGCGTTCTGTTGCGGATCGACCACTGCGCGGATGAAACCGTCGTTCAGCGCATGCCAACGGTTTTCATGAGTGTACTGGTCAGTCGACAGCAGTTCCTGTGGCGGTGCGTATTCCTCGGGGATCAGGAACAGGCTTTCATCCCGGGACTTCAAGCCAAGGCCCACTCGGCTGGAGATCACCGACACCGGGATCGACAGCATCAGCGAACCGACGATCGGCACCAACCACCACAAAAAGCTCGGGTTCAGCCAGATCACCAGCAAGGCCCAGAAGAAGCCCAGCAGGGTTTGCGGGCCGTGGCGCTTGACGGCTTCGCTCCAGGGCGTGGAGTCGTCGTCACGTTTGGGCGAGTTCCAGGTAGCGGCCCAACCCAGGAAGGCGGCGAGCACGAAGCGGGTGTGGAAAATCATCCGCACCGGCGCCAGCAGCATGGAGAACAACATCTCCAGCAGCATCGACATCGTTACTTTGAACTTGCCACCAAACTCTTTCGCGCCCTTGGCCCAGATCAGGATGATGCTCAGCAGCTTGGGCAGGAACAGCAACACGATGGTGGTGGAGAACAGCGCGATGGCTTTTTCCGGATGCCACTGCGGCCACAACGGGTACAACTGGCGTGGCTCGAGGAAATATTGCGGTTCCATCAGCGTGTTCACCGCCAGCAGCGCGGTGGATAGCACCAGGAAGAAGAACCACAGCGGTGCGGACAGATAGGACATCACGCCAGTCAGGAATACCGCGCGATGCACCGGGTGCATGCCCTTGACCAGAAACAGCCGGAAGTTCATCAGGTTACCGTGGCACCAGCGACGGTCACGCTTGAGTTCGTCCAGCAGGTTCGGCGGCAACTCTTCATAGCTGCCCGGCAAGTCATAGGCAATCCATACGCCCCAGCCGGCACGGCGCATCAGCGCTGCTTCAACGAAGTCGTGGGACAGGATGGCCCCGGCGAACGCCCCTTTACCAGGCAACGGCGCCAGGGCGCAGTGCTCGATGAACGGCTTCATGCGGATGATCGCGTTGTGACCCCAGTAGTGGGATTCCCCCAACTGCCAGAAGTGCAGGCCGGCGGTGAACAGCGGACCGTACACCCGAGTGGCGAATTGCTGCATGCGCGCATACAGCGTGTCCATGCCCGAGGCGCGTGGCGCGGTCTGGATGATGCCGGCATCCGGCGTGGCTTCCATCAAGCGCACCAGGCTGGTCAGGCACTCGCCGCTCATCACGCTGTCGGCGTCGAGCACGACCATGTACTTGTAGTCACTGCCCCAGCGACGGCAAAAGTCGTCGAGGTTACCGCTCTTGCGCTTGACGCGACGACGACGGCGGCGATAGAAAATCTTGCCAAAGCCCCCGGCTTCACGGCAGACGTCCAGCCAGGCTTGCTGCTCGGCGACACAGATATCGGTTTCGTTACTGTCGCTGAGTACGAAGAAGTCGAAACGATCCAGGTCCCCGGTGGCCGCAACCGACTCGAACGTGGCGCGCAAACCGGCGAACACTCGCGGCACGTCCTCGTTGCAGATCGGCATCACCAGCGCGGTGCGGGCGTCCTTGGGAATTGGCTCGTTGCCAGCACTGGCACCGGAGATGCGGTACTTGTCGTGACCGGTCAGCAACTCGAGAAAACCCATCAGCGCCGTCCAGAAACCAGCCGATACCCAGCAGAACAGGATCCCGAACAGAATCAGGATGCTGGTCTGCAATGCATAGGGCAGCACCTGGGTAGCGGTCTGCAACAGCGGCTGGTGCAGGACTTCGTCCAAGTCCACCAACGACCAGCCCTGGTAAGGCATGATGCCCTTCATGTACCAGCCGGCGACGATGGTCTGGCCGAGCATCAGGATCAGCAGGATATAGCGACGGATCGAACCCACGGAGCGCCAGCGTGCGTGCGGCAGCACGCGCTCGTCCTTGGGTGGCTTCGGCGGGTTGGTGCGACCTGTCAGGCGACGCCAGGCGCGCACCAGGATATTGGTGCGCCACGGCTCCGGTACCACCTTGGTCCGACGAATCGGCGGCGTGGCTTTGAGACAGACACGCCCGCTGGCGTCGAGCGCCAGCATTTCGGCGTCTTCGAGTTCTTCGGCGGTGCTCAGGGTCAGCCGACGACCCACCGAGGCTTGCGCCGCCTCGGTGGGTGCATCGAAGGTCGACGACGAAAGGCGCTCGTGCAACTCGCTGAAAGACTTGCAGCCCGCCAGCTCGGCACGCTGCGCATCGGTCATGGGCAAATGGGCCAGATACTCGCTGAGCGTCTCTGGCTGTACTGGAGTATTACTCATCGGCTGGCAACTGATAGCTCCAGGTCTCGGTCAGGACTTGTTCAGTCGGTTCCGGTTCCTGCGGGGTTGGGGTCGACTCAGCGGCAGTGGACGCGTTGTCGGCCTTGGCTTCTTTTTCCTGCTCTTTTTCTTGCGCGGTTTCCTTATCGCTCTGCTGCCTGGCGACCTTGTCAGCCTTGGCAAGGGTCGTGGTCACCGCATGGGACGCGGCCGGCGCTTCAACCGGAACCAGCGGACGGACCAGCGCGGCGCGCAATTCAGTGGACTGTTTCGGGTCTTTGATCTTCAGTCGCAGGGTCAGGCGCCAGCCCTTGGTTTCAGGGTTGTAACGCACATTATTCTCGACGATCTCGCCGTTTTCGCCGACGCTCACCTGACTACGCACTTCGGCGTCTTCCGGCAGGGCTTGCAGGGAAGGACCTTCGAAGTCCACCAGATAAGCCACGCTGCCGTCCGGCTGACGGATCAGGTTGGACTGCTTCACGTCACCGGTCGAACGCAGGGTCTGCTTGACCCAGGCGCTGTCCGGCGAATGCAGGTTGGCTTCGTCGAGGGTCCAGTGCAGGCGATAGGCGAAGTCCAGCGGCTGACCTGGCTCAGGCAGCTTTTCCGGGCTCCAGAACGCCACGATGTTGTCGTTGGTTTCGTCAGCGGTCGGAATTTCAACCAGATCGACGGAACCCTTGCCCCAATCGCCTTTCGGTTCGATCCAGGCACTTGGACGCTTGTCGTAGCGGTCATCGAGGTCTTCGTAGTGGCTGAAGTCACGACCGCGTTGCAGCAGGCCGAAACCACGCGGGTTTTCTACCGAGAAGTTGCTCACGGCCAGGTGTTTCGGGTTGTTCAACGGGCGCCAGATCCACTCGCCGTTGCCGGCATGGATCGACAAGCCGCTGGAGTCGTGCAGCTCTCGACGGTAGTTCAGGACTTTGGACGGCTGGTTGGCGCCGAACAGGAACATGCTGGTCAACGGAGCAATGCCCAGCTTGGTGACGCGATCTCGCAGGAACACGCGCGACTTCACGTCGACGACGGTGTCGGTGCCCGGACGCAGGATCATGCGATAGGCACCGGTAGCCCGTGGCGAATCCAGTAGGGCGAAGATCACCAGGTGCTTATCGGTCGGCTTCGGACGCTGGATCCAGAACTCGCGAAAGCGCGGGAATTCCTCACCCGATGGCAGGGCGGTATCGATGGCCAGGCCACGGGCGGACAAGCCATAAACCTGACCCTTGCCGATGACGCGGAAGTAGCTCGCGCCCAGCATGGTCATGATTTCGTCTTGCTTGTCGGCCTTGTTGATCGGGTACAGCACGCGAAAACCCGCGTAGCCCAGTTTCTCCGTGGACTTGGGATCGAACTTGACGTCACCGAAATCGAAGCGCGTCGGGTCATACTTGATTTCATCGACGGTGGTCGCGGTGATCTCGTTGATCTTCACCGGCGTGTCGAAATGCATGCCCTGGTGATAGAAGGACAGCCTGAACGGCGTCTTCTGATCGGCCCACTCGGCTTTTTCGGTGCGGAAACGGATTTTTTGATAGTCAGCGAATTTCATTTCGCGGAATTCGTTCGGCAGATTGCTGCGCGGGGCTTCGAATTTTTGCCCGGCCAGTTCTTGAGCCTTCGCCGATACATCATCCAGGCTGAATGCCCACAGTTGGCCCGCGCCAAACAGGCACAGCAGGGCCGAGCCCGCTACCAGAGCGTTTCTAAACCGTTTGGCAGTCATTTTTGGTGCATTACAGGGACTAACAATCACGAGCAACCCTCGCCGAAAACAGATCAAAAAACCAACGGCCAGATAAAGTATCTGCACGGTATCGGCATTGAAAAACCGCACCTGCAGGCCACTCTTGCCAAGTTGGCGAGCATTGTTCCGACTCCGATGGGACAAAATGATTCCCCAAACGGCCCAGGACAAGTCTCTACCTAAGTCAAATGGACCAGCGAACGCTGGTCCCCCGTAGCGCGCGATTATCTAGTAGCCCGCGTGACAACGCATCAGGGGTAACAAAGTATTTATCGAGAAAACTCACTGTTTTGCCTCGAAACAGGACCGAAAAGATGTTTCAAACACTTTCAGACCTGTAACAGGAAGGTTACCGGGCCGTCGTTAACCAGATGCACCTGCATGTCGGCGCCGAATCTACCTGATGCCACAGTGCCATGCACCTGTTTCGCTTGGGTGAGCAGATAGTCAAAGAGTTCCTCGCCCAAGGCCGGAGGTGCGGCCGTCGAAAAGCTCGGGCGTAATCCGCTTTTGGTGTCCGCCGCCAGGGTGAACTGCGACACCAACAGCAAGCCACCGCCGACATCTGCCAAGGACAGGTTCATCTTGCCATCAGCGTCGCTGAACACCCTGTAGTTCAGCAGCTTGTGCAGCAGCTTGTCGGCGCTGGCCCGGGTGTCCTCGGGCTCGACCGCTATCAGGACCAGCAGACCTTGGTCCACCGCGCCAACGACTTCCCCAGCGACCTCGACCCGGGCGCCGCGGACCCGTTGCAACAGCCCCTTCATGCTTCTTCGGGCGGCAGGTCGAGCAGGCGCCGGGCCATTTGGGCGGCGGCGCGCACCAATGCGTCGGTAATACCCGGCTCAGAAGCGGCGTGACCGGCGTCGCGGATCACCTGCAGTTCGCTGTTGGGCCAGTTCTGGTGCAGTTCCCAGGCATTGTCCAGCGGGCAGATCACGTCGTAGCGGCCGTGCACGATGACGCCCGGCAGATGGGCGATCTTGCCCATGTCACGGATCAACTGGTTGGGTTCAAGGAATGCGTTATTGGTGAAGTAGTGACACTCGATCCGGGCAATCGACAACGCCCGCTGCGGCTCGGAGAAGCGATCGACCACCAGCGGGTTCGGACGCAGGGTCGCCGTGCGGCCTTCCCAGGTCGACCAGGCCTTGGCCGCGTGCATCTGGGCGATCTGGTCATTGCCTGTCAGGCGTTTGTGGAAGGCGCCGAGCAGGTCGTCGCGCTCGTCCAGGGGGATCGGCGCGATGTAGTCCTGCCAGTAATCGGGGAACAGGCGACTGGCGCCGGCCTGGTAGAACCACTCGATTTCCTGCGGACGGCAGAGAAAGATCCCACGCAGAATCAGGCCGTGTACCCGCTCGGGATGGGTCTGGGCGTAAGCCAAGGCCAGGGTCGAGCCCCAGGAGCCGCCAAACAGCACCCATTTTTCGATGCCCAAATGTTTGCGGATGCGCTCCAGATCTTCGACCAGATCCCAAGTGGTGTTGTTTTCAAGGCTGGCATGAGGGGTGGAGCGGCCACAGCCGCGCTGGTCGAAGGTAACGATGCGGTACAGGTTCGGATCGAAGTAGCGACGGCTCTGGGCATCGCAACCGGCACCCGGGCCACCGTGAATGAACACCACCGGCAGGCCTTCCGGGGAACCGCTTTCATCGACATAGAGCGTGTGGGTGTCATCGACAGCCAGATCGTGCCGGGCATGAGGTTTGATCTGCGGGTACAAAGTCTGCATTGCGCGCTCCGTAAGGGGTCGAGTCATCCCTGGGGGGACTTCTATTTAATCTGCCGTCCGGCATCATAAACCCGAATTACCCGAATGAGCATGTCCCCTGCGCAGTCAAAGCGTGTCAGCCAGATACGCCAGCAGTGTGCGATACATCTGATCGACCTCCGGCACTTGGCCCCGGCCACGTAAACAGCCGTGAACCAATCCTCCCCCGACATACAGCACAGCATCCACACCTGCGCTGTTCAGCCGCTCGCTGTAAAGGACACCATCGTCGCGCAACGGGTCCCATTGCGCCACAACGACCAGCGCTGGCGGCAGGCCGCTCAGGTCATCGGCGAGCAACGGCATGGCGAGGGAAGACGGTTGAGCGTCGCTCAGATAGAGGGCGTGATAACTGTCCAGATCGCTGCTGCTCAACAGTGGCGCATCGGCACATTCGCGCCGCGAGGGCAGATGGGCCGGGCCACCGAGGGCGGGATAAATCAGCACCTGACCCCGTGGCAGCGCTTGCCCGGCATCGCGCAAGGCCAGGCATAACGCGGCGGCGAGATTGCCTCCGGCGCTGTCACCGGCCACCAGCCGACGGCGAGGGTCGATGGCAAAGGGGGTGGCCGCCAGGTGATGCCACACCGTGAGGCAATCTTCGAAGCCCGCCGGAAACGGATGCTCCGGCGCCAACCGATAATCCACCGCCAGCACCAGCACGCCGAGGGTCGCGGCCAGTTCCATGCAGATGAAGTCGTGGGAGTCCAGATCACCCACCACCCAGCCGCCACCGTGCAGATAAAGGATGCATGGCCAGCCTTCGGACGGCGGCTCGCTCCGAGGACAGTAAGCCCGCACAGCTACCCCGGCCAGCTCGAAATCCTCGACTGCCAGCGCTTGCGGGCATGGCGGGGTGAAGGCCCGGCACATCTGGCTGTAGGCCTGGCGCAGACCAGGGAGGCTGTTGTCCGGGGCGTTGAAGCTCAGGGTTTGGTCGATGAAGGCGGACATTGCCTGGGAGAGTGGATAAGTAGCCATGGAACGACGCCAACATAGAGGATCGGGATGGGCGCTGATTATGTGGCGAGGGGATCTAAGCCTTGCTCCTACAGATAAATCCCCTCGCCACGATCATCTAATCGTCAATTCTTGAGACTGGCCTGCACCGCCGCCACGCCATCCTTGCCGTCAAAACTGGTCACCCCGGTGAGCCAGCGCTGCAGATCCTCGGGGTGCTCACGCAGCCATTGCCGGGCGACGTCCTGGGGTGTCTTGCGCGCCATGATCGGCACCATCAACTGGCTTTCCTGGGCGGCGGTGAAGGTGAGGTTTTCCAGCAAGCGGTTCACGTTCGGACAACGCTGGGCGTAGTCCGGCGCGGTCACGGTGGAGACCGTCGCGGCGCCTTCGTTCGGGCCGTAGACGTCTTCGCTGCCTGTCAGGTAGGTGATGTTCATATTGATGTTCATCGGGTGCGGGGTCCAGCCGACGAACACCACGAACTCCTTGCGATTCACCGCCCGCTGCACCGCCGCCAGCATCCCGGCCTCACCGGACTCGATCAGCTTGAAGTCCTTGAGGCCAAAGTGATTGGTTTCAATCATGGTCTTGATGGTGGTGTTGGCACCGCTGCCCGGCTCGATGCCGTAGATTTTTCCGCCGAGCTGCTCCTTGAACCGGGCGATGTCGGCGAAAGTCTTGAGGCCCGCTGCGGCCACGTAGTCCGGCACCGCCAGCGTGGCTTGGGCATCGGCAAGGCTTGGCTGGTCCAGGACTCTCACCTGGTTGGCCGCCAGGAACGGAGCGATGTTGTTGTCCATCGCCGGTTTCCAGTAGCCCAGGAAGATATCGAGACGCTTGTCACGGATGCCGGCGAAGATGATCTGCTGCACGGCGCTGGTCTGTTTGCTTTCATAACCCAGCCCCGTGAGCAACACATCGGCCATGCCACTGGTGGCGATCACGTCGGTCCAGTTGACCACGCCCATGCGCACGGTCTGGCAGGACGCCGGCTCGGCGGCCATTGCCCCGCTGCTCAGGATGACGGTACCGCAGAGGATCGACAGACAGCGTTTGAACAGTCTTTTCATCGGGAAGGTCTCGTGCGGCAGCGATTATTGTAGGTCGGTGTCTTAGTGCACCGTGACCCGAACATTACGCAGCGTCGAGGGGCTGAAGATGAACTGTGGCGACCCGGTTTTGCACGGTGGCGACCGTTCCCCTGCGAGGCTCAAGGACACATCTATCTGTGGGAGCAAGCCTTGCTCCCACACCCCCCTAGCCCCAGGAAACAGGCATTATTTCTTGTAGGCCTGCTGCCCCCACGCCAGCAAGCCTTCCAGCAATTCCCTGAGCACCACCTGGGTCGGTTCCGCCAGATCCGCACGGTAGTTGAACGGCTCGAACTCTTCCATGTAGGTGCTCTGGCACAGTTCCAGTTGCACCGCGTGGATGTCCTCAGCCGGGTTGCCGTAGTGCCGCGTGATATGTCCGCCCTTGAAACGTCCGTTGAGCACGTGGGTAAATTCGCCGTGGCGGGCGCAGATGGCTTCGAGCTGGTGGGCCAGCGCCGGGGCGCAACTGGCGCCGTTGAAGGTGCCGAGGTTGAAGTCCGGCAACTTGCCGTCGAACAGGTGTGGGATCACCGAACGGATCGAGTGGGCGTCGAACAGCAAGGCATAGCCGAATTCGGCCTTGAGCCGCGCCAGTTCCTGCCGCAGGGTCTGGTGGTAAGGCACCCAGATCTGTTGCAGATAAGTCGCCCGCTCCGCGCCGGACGGCTCCAGCCCCTGGCGAAACAACGGTACGCCATCGAACAGGATCGAAGGATACAAACCGGTGGTGGCACCGACGTACATCGGCTTGTCATCGTCGGGGCGGTTCAGATCGATCACGAACCGCGAATATTCAGCGGCCAGGGTGCTGGCGCCCAGTTCGGCGGCGAACTCGTAAAGCTTGGGAATATGCCAGTCGGTGTCCGGCAAGCTCTGGGCCTCAGGGATCAAACCAGTCTTCACCGCCGGGGTCAGGCGCAGGCCGGCGTGGGGCATGCTGATCAACAGCGGCACGCGCCCTTGCTTGAAATTCAGGACCTTCTCCACAACCGTTCTCCTTAATCGATTTCCACGCCGTGACGCACGACGCGTTTTTCCAGATCGCCACCCAGCCAGTACGACAGGTCGGCCGGGCGGTCGATGTGCCAGGCGACAAAGTCCGCGACTTTGCCGACTTCCAGCGAACCGTGAGTGGCAGCCATGCCCAAGGCCTGGGCCGCATGAATCGTCGCCCCCGCCAGAGCCTCCTCAGGGGTCATGCGAAAGCAGGTGCAGGCCAGGTTCAACATCAAGCGCAACGACAGCGCCGGCGATGTGCCGGGGTTGAGGTCGCTGGCCACGGCGATCTTCACGCCGTGCTTGCGCAAGGCATCCATGGGCGGCAGCTGGGTTTCGCGCAGGAAATAAAATGCCCCGGGCAACAACACCGCCACCGTGCCGGATTCGGCCATGGCCCTGGCGTCGTCCTCGGTCATGAATTCCAGATGATCGGCCGACAGCGCCTGATAACGAGCCGCCAGGCTTGAACCGTGCAGCGACGACAATTGTTCAGCGTGCAGCTTCACCGGCAGGCCCAGTTGTTGGGCGGAGATAAACACCCGTTCGACCTGCGCCGGGGAAAACGCCAGGTACTCGCAAAATGCATCCACCGCATCCACCAACCCTTCGGCGGCGAGGGCCGGGAGCATTTCGGTGCAGATGTGCTCGATGTAGTCATCGGCGCGATCAGCGTATTCCGGTGGCAAGGCGTGGGCCGCCAGGCAGGTGCTGCGCACGCTGACCGGCAGCTGTTCACCCAGGCGACGGATGACCCGCAGGATCTTGCGTTCGCTGGCCAGGTCAAGGCCGTAGCCGGACTTGATTTCCACCGTGGTCACGCCATCGCGCATCAGGCTTTTCAGGCGTTTGGCGGCGCTGTTGAACAGTTCATCTTCGCTGGCGGCCCGGGTAGCGCGCACGGTGCTGGCGATGCCCCCGCCGGCCGCTGCGATCTCGGCGTAGCTGACGCCCTGCAGGCGTTGTTCGAATTCACCGCTGCGGTTGCCGCCGAACACCGTGTGGGTGTGACAGTCGATCAGCCCAGGAGTGACCCAGGCACCCTTGAGGTCGTTGACGGCCGGATAGTCACCGACCGGCAGCTCGGCGCGCGGGCCGATCCATTGAATCAGCTCGCCGTGGGTGACGATGGCGGCGTCTTCGATGATCGAGTAGACGCCCTGGGCCATGGTGGCGGCGTGGCAGTTTTGCCAGAGGGTTTTCATCCCGGTTTCCTCGTCGCGTTCAAAATCGAATCGCGAGCAAGCTCGCTCCCACAAGGGCCAGGGTGTATCCCAAATGAATGTTCAACCCCTACCCCTGTGGGAGCGAGCTTGCTCGCGATGAGGTCCTTACAGGCTCGGCAACAACTGCGCCGTGACCAGTTCATTCAGGCAACGACTGGCCAACAACTCGCTCGCCGCATTGATGTCCGGCGCGAAGAACCGGTCTTTTTCATAGAACGGCACTTCTGCGCGCAAGAGGGCGCGGGCCTGCTCCAGCTTGGCAGAGGTCTTCAAACCGCCGCGCAGATCCAGCCCCTGGCACGCCGCCAGCCATTCCACCGCCAAAATCCCCCGGGTGTTCTCGGCCATTTCCCACAACCGCTTACCGGCGGCGGGGGCCATGGACACATGGTCTTCCTGGTTGGCCGAAGTCGGCAGGCTGTCCACCGAATGCGGATGGGACAACGCCTTGTTTTCGCTGGCCAGGGCAGCAGCGGTGACCTGGGCGATCATAAAGCCCGAGTTCACCCCGCCATTGGCCACCAGAAACGGCGGCAGTTGCGACATGTGCTTGTCCATCATCAGCGAAATACGCCGCTCACTCAGCGAACCGATTTCGGCGATTGCCAGGGCCATGTTGTCAGCGGCCATTGCCACCGGCTCGGCGTGGAAGTTGCCACCGGAAATCACGTCGCCCTCGGCGGCGAACACCAGCGGGTTATCCGACACGGCGTTGGCTTCGATCACCAGCACCTCAGCGGCCTGGCGGAACTGGGTCAGACAGGCGCCCATCACTTGTGGCTGGCAGCGCAGGGAATACGGGTCCTGGACCTTGTCGCAATTCTGGTGGGAAGCGGAGACTTCGCTGCGCTCGCCCAGCAGATCGCGATAAGCAGCGGCGGCATCGATCTGGCCTTTCTGGCCGCGCGCGGCGTGAATACGCGCATCGAATGGCGAACGCGAACCGAGCACCGCTTCTACCGTCAAGCTGCCCAGAGCCAGGGCGCCGGCGAACAGGTCTTCGCCTTCGAACAGGCCACGCAGGGCAAACGCAGTGGACACCTGGGTGCCGTTGAGCAGCGCCAGTCCTTCTTTTGCAGCCAGGGTCAGCGGCGCAAGGCCGGCCACTTTCAGCGCTTCGACAGCCGGCAACCATTCACCTTTGTAACGGGCCTTGCCTTCGCCCAACAGCACCAGGGACATGTGGGCCAACGGCGCCAGATCACCCGAAGCGCCGACCGAGCCTTTCAACGGAATGTGTGGATAGACCTCGGCATTGATCAGCGCAATCAGCGCATCGATCACCTGCCGACGGATGCCGGAAAAACCCCGGCTCAGACTATTGACCTTGAGCACCATGACCAACCGCACCAGCGCATCACTGATCGGCTCGCCCACGCCAGCGGCATGGGACAGCACCAGAGAGCGTTGCAGGTTTTCCAGGTCTTCACTGGCGATGCGGGTCGAGGCCAGCAGACCAAAACCGGTATTGATGCCGTAGGCCGTGCGATTCTCGGCGAGAATCTGCTCCACGCAGGCGACGCTGGCCTCGATCTGCGCCGACGCGCTGGCGTCGAGGCTCAGGGTCACGGGTTGCTGATAGATGTCACGCAATTGAGCCAGGCTCAATTGGCCGGGAATCAGGTTTAAGGCAGTCATGTATTGCTCCTTTTGAGAGTTTTGTTTTCACCCGCCAGTCGCTCCGGAATGTTCCGTTATCCGTCACCCTCGCCTTTTGGGCGGTGGATGCCTTGGCACGCTGGCGGTTTTTTGATCAATTCAAATTCGGTAAAGCGTTGTGCAACACGGCTGGATCTTTAAGCAGCGCGGCAGCGCTGGCGATGTCCGGCGCCAGCCAGCGGTCCTGGTCGTAGGCCGGCACATGCTCACGCAGCAGTTTCCAGGCAACGTCGGTGCCGGCACCGAAGCGTTGCGTCTTGAGAAACTCAAAAGCCTGGGCGGCCAGCAGGTATTCGATGGCGAGGATCTGCGTGCAGTTTTCCAACGCCCGGTGCAGCTTCAGGGCGGCGTTGGTGCCCATGCTCAGGTGATCTTCCTGCAAGCCCGAGGTGACAAAGTTGTCGAGCACCGCCGGCTGGGCCAGCTGGCGATTTTCCGCACACAGCGACGCGGCGACGTATTGCACGATCATCATCCCCGAATTCACCCCGGGGTTGGCCACCAGAAAGGCCGGCAGGCCGCTGACGTGGGGGTTGATCAAACGGTCGAGACGACGTTCGGCGATGGAGCCGATTTCGGCCATGGCAATCGCCAGCAGATCCGCCGCCAAAGCCACCGACTGACCGTGGGGGTTGGCCTGGGACATGACCCGGAAGCTCTCCGGCGTGCCCAACAACAGCGGGTTATCGGTGGTGGCGTTGAGTTCGGTTTCGATCTGTTGCCGGGCATGGGCCAGTTGGTCGCGAGCGGCACCGTGGACCTGAGGAATCGAGCGGATGCTCAACGCATCCTGGGTGCGAATGCCCAGGCTCGAAGCGATGACTTCGCTGCCGTCCAGCAGTGCCCGCAAGTTGACGCCGACCTGTTGCATGCCAGGGTGCGGCTTGAGGGCGATGATCTGGGCATCGAACGCCGCGATCTGCCCGCGCTGGGCCTCGAAGCTCATGGCGCCGATCACGTCGGCCCATTGCAGCAACCGCGTCGCATCGGCCAGGGCCAGGCAACTGAGGCCGGTCATGCACGGCGTGCCGTTGACCAGGCACAAACCGTCCTTGGCCCCCAGTTGCACCGGTTGCAAGCCCTCTGCGGCCAGAGCCTGTTGCGCCGAGACGATTTGCCCGCGATAGCTGACATTGCCAACGCCCAACAACGCGATGCTGATATGGGCCATGTGGGTCAGGTAGCCCACCGAACCCTGGGACGGCACTTGCGGGGTGATGCCGCGATTGAGCAGCGCCAGCAGGGCTTCGACCACCCGGCGATGAATGCCGGACTTGCCCTGGCTGTAGTTGAGAATGGCCGCGCAGACAATCGCCCGGGTCTGTTCATCGGCCAGCGGCGCGCCAACGCCACAGGCATGGCTGAGCAGGGTGTTGCGCGACAGTTGGCTGAGCTGTTCGTCCTTGAGCGAGACATTGCACAGGGCACCCAGGCCGGTGTTGACGCCATAAGCGCGCTCGCCGCTTTCGACGATGCGCTGGACGATGGCCTGGGCATTGTCGATCCGCGCCCAGGCCTGGGCCGACAGCTCAAGCTCGGCACCGAAACGGGCGACGGCGACCACATCCTGCCAACGCAACGGAGCGTCGGCGATTACGATTTTTTCAGCCTGGGACATCTTCAACCTCATGCTTACAACTTGAACATTGATGCAGCTTTGCCGGCCCTATCGCGAGCAAGCTCGCTCCCACAGGGATTTCCTTTGGACACAGAATTTGTGAACAGGAGAGATCCCATTGTGGGAGCGAGCTTGCTCGCGATGGGGCCAGCCCAGCCACCACACATTCCTCAAACCACCGCCGCACGCCGCTGCACAAACCGATCAACATACTCATCCGCCGGAGAGTGCAGGATCTCTCGGGGTGTGCCGACCTGGATCAGCTTGCCATCCTTGAGAATCGCGATGCGGTTGCCGATGCGCACGGCTTCGTCGAGGTCGTGGGTGATGAACACGATGGTCTTGTGCAGGGTCTTTTGCAGTTCCAGCAACTGGTCCTGCATTTCCGCGCGGATCAGCGGGTCGAGGGCGCTGAAGGCTTCGTCCATCAGGATGATGTCGGTGTCCGCCGCCAAGGCACGGGCCAGGCCCACGCGCTGGCGCATGCCGCCGGAGAGCTGGTGCGGGTATTTGTTCTCGTAGCCCTTCAGGCCCACGGTGTTGATCCAGTGCAGCGCACGCTCAGTGCAGACCTGCTTGCTCTCGCCACGCACTTTCAAGCCATAGGCGACGTTGTCCAGCACGCTCTTGTGGGGCAACAGGCCGAAGCTCTGGAACACCATGCTGATCTTGTGCCGGCGAAATTCGCGCAGGGCTTCCATGTCCAGTTGCAGAATGTCTTCGCCGTCCACCAGGATCGCGCCGCTGGTAGGATCGATCAGCCGGTTGAAGTGGCGCACTAAAGTGGACTTGCCGGAGCCGGAAAGCCCCATGATCACGAAGATCTCACCGGTGCCAATGCTCAACGACAAGTCGTTCACACCGACCACGCAACCGGTTTCGGCCAGCACCTGGTCCTTGGTCTTGTTCTGGCGGATCAGCTCCAAAGCCTCCTTGGAGCGATTGCCGAAAATCTTGAAGACGTTCTTGACTTCGATCTTGCTGATGGCTGCGTTGTTCATTTGCTCACCTCATGCCGAGGACGACCATAGGCCTGGGTAATGCGGTCGATGACCACGGCGAGAATCACGATCGCCAGCCCGGCTTCCAGGCCGCGTCCGACGTTGAGGGTCTGGATGCCCACCAGCACATCTTCGCCCAGGCCACGGGCGCCGATCATCGAAGCGATGACGACCATCGACAGGGCCATCATGGTGGTCTGGTTGATCCCGGCCATGATGCTTGGCAGGGCCAGGGGCAGTTGCACGCCGAACAGCTGTTGCCAACGGTTGGCGCCGAAGGCATTGATGGCTTCCATCACTTCGCCGTCCACCTGGCGAATGCCCAGGTCGGTCAGGCGAATCAATGGCGGCGCGGCGTAGATCACCGTGGCGAAAATCGCCGGGACCTTGCCCAGGCCAAACAGCATCAATACCGGAATCAGGTACACGAAGCTTGGCATGGTCTGCATGATGTCCAACAACGGCATCAACACCGAACGCAGGCGATTGCTGCGGGCCGAGAGGATGCCCAGCGGAATGCCGATCAACACCGAAATAAATGTCGCCACCAGCATCAGGGCGAGGGTCTGCATCAGTTTGTCCCACAGGCCCACCGCGCCCACCAGGAACAGCAGGCCGACAATCACCGCCGTAGTCGCGACCTTGCGGGTGGCGTGCCAGGCAATGCCGCCGACGATGGCCAGCATCAACCACCAGGGTGCCATGCGCAGCAGGCCTTCGAGGTTGACGATGGCCCACAGCAAGGTGTCGGAAATGTGCCGGAACACATCGCCGTAGTTGGTCACCAGGGAGTCGACCCAACTGTTGACCCAGTCGGCGATGGAGAAGGTAAAGCTTTCGGGAAACATAAGAGACTCTCGATCAAGTGGATGCAGTGAACGTCCCGGCCAGCCCTAGGGTTGGCCGGGTGTATTCGACCTACAGAGCCGCGTCGATTTTCTTGGCCGCGTCTTCACTGACCCAGGCGTGCCAGACTTCAGGATGTTCCTTCAGGAAGATCTTCGCCAGTTTCGGCGACTCGATCCGCTCCTTGGCCATGCGCCCGAGGTTCTGGTTCAGGATATCGATGGGCAGATTGACCTTTTCCAGCACCGCCACCAGTTCAGGCGCTTCGTCGTGGAAGGTCTTGGACAGGCCGACCTTGATGGTCACGCTTTTGTCCACACCCGGTTTTTCTTCCAGTTTCACCAGGTCCACCTGACCCATGAGCGGGGTTGGCGACCAGTAGTAGAACAGGATCGGCTCGCCGCGCTTGTAGCTCGACAGCACCGCCGCATCCAGGGCCGGACCGGTGCCGGGGCGGAAGTTGGTGTAGGTTTTTTCCAGGCCATAGCTTTTCAGCATTTCGCTGTTGTCCAGCTCACAGGTCCAGCCGGCCGGGCAGTTATAGAAGCGGCCCTTGGATGGCTCTTCCTGGTCCTTGAACACAGCGGCGTACTGGCCCAGGTCGGCGATGTTCTTCAGGCCCGGCGCCTTGGCTTCAAGCTTACGCTTGGCGTCACCCTCGATCACATAGCGCGGCACGTACCAGCCTTCGATGGCACCCACCACCGGGGCGCCGACGCCGACAACCTTGCCGGCCTTCTCGGCCTTGTTCCAGACTTCACTGCGACCGACCCATTCTTCGGCGAACACCTGAATATCGTTGCTGCTCAAGGCGTTCTCCATGGTGATGGAGTTGCCTGGCAGACTGTCGGTCTTGCAGCCGTAGCCTTTTTCCAGCACCACTTGCATGACGTCGGTCAGCAACATGCCGCTTTCCCAGTTCAGACCGGCGAATTTCACCGGCTTGCCCGACTCGCACCAACCCGCCGCTTGCGTGGCGCCGGCACTGGCCAGCAGGCCCATGCAAAGCAATGTGGTCAGCAGGGTCTTGTTCGATTTCATTATGTGACGCTCCTAATCAGTGAATTGGCTTACGGCAGTCAAGAGGCATCCAGCCCTGTCAACATCCCATCAGGCCGCTTGGATGCGACCCGCCCTGCTCGGTTGTGCGTCAACCGCGTCCTGCTCGACCGGCAGGATCAATTGATCGGGTACAGCGCTGTGCCACTTCCTGGCGGCGAGGTAATACAGCACCGCCGGAACCACCAGGCCGATGATCCAGGAAATATCCACACCCCCCATCGCTTCCACCAGCGGACCGGTATAGAACTTGGTGGCGATGAACGGCAGTTGAACCAGTACACCGAAGACATAGACGCTGATACCAAGGGCATTCCAACGACCGTAGCGACCGTTCGGGTCGGCCAGCGCCGGCACGTCATAGCGCTCGCGAGTGATGCAGTAGTAGTCCACCAGATTGATCGCGCTCCAAGGCGTAAAGAACGCCAGCAAGAACAGGATGAAAGACTTGAACGCACCGAGGAACGAGTGCTGACCGAGCAGCGCGATCAGGGTCGCCGCGCCGACGATGACCAGCACGAAGCCTAGACGCTGCAAGCGCGTGACGTTCAGGTGACCCCGAAAACCGCTGATGATGGTCGCAATGCACATGAAGCTGCCGTAGGAGTTCAGCGTGGAGATAGTGACCTTGCCAAACGCGATGCTGAAGTACAGCAGCGCAGCGGTGGCACCGGTACCACCCAGGCCAACGATGTAGGCCACTTCGTGACCCGCGAACTGCCCGTTGGCCGAGGCGGCGGCAAACACGCCGAGGATCATCGCCACCTGCGCGCCGATGACTGAACCTGCGCCTGCGGCAAAAAAGGTTTTCACCGAGGAAGTCTTGCTCGGCAGGTAACGCGAATAGTCCGCCACGTAGGGGCCGAAGGCGATCTGCCAGGAAGCCGCGAGCGACACCGCAAGCAGGAAACTGCTCCAGCTGAAATGGCGGATTTGCAGGAGTGCGCCAACGTCCGTCTGGCTCATCAGGCGAGCGAACAGGTAAACAAAGGCGATCACACCAATGACGCTGGCGACACGGCCAATGAAGTGAATCACCCGATAACCGAGCACCGTGACCAGCACGATGGTACTGGCGAAAATGAGGATGCCGACACTGTCGCTGACACCAAACAACTGGCCCAGCGCCTGGCCGGAAAGCACGGTTCCGGTTGCGGTGAAACCCAGGTACATCAGGCACACCAGCACGATCGGGATAGCCGCGCCGTACACACCAAACTGCACCCGGCTGGAGATCATCTGCGGCAGGCCAAGCTTGGGCCCTTGCGCGGCATGCAACGCCATGACGCCACCGCCGAGCAGTTGGCCGATCAGCAAACCGATCAACGACCAGAACACATCACCACCCAGCACCACCGCCAATGCGCCGGTGACAATGGCAGTGATTTGCAGGTTGGCACCCATCCAGAGGGTGAACTGGCTCAACAATCGGCCGTGTCTCTCCGCTTCCGGTATGTAGTCGATCGAGCGCTTCTCGATCAACGGCTTGCTGCTTGCGCGTGTGCGGGTGACGGCCATGGTTCAACCTCTGTGGATTGTCCTAGTTCGAGCGTTGCTTTTTTGTGGGAGCGAGCCTGCTCGCGATGGCGGCCTATCAGCCAACACAAGTGTTGAATGTGCCGCCCTCATCGCGAGCAAGCTCGCTCCCACATGGGCTCCGGGGTTACTTGCCGGTGATCATCGGCAGGTTCAGCCCCTGTTCCTTGGCGCAATCAATCGCGATCTGGTAGCCAGCATCAGCATGGCGCATCACCCCAGTACCCGGATCGTTGTGCAGCACGCGGGCGATTCGCTCGGCCGCTTCGTCGGTGCCGTCGCAGACAATGACCATGCCCGAATGCTGGGAGAAGCCCATGCCGACGCCGCCGCCATGGTGCAGCGACACCCAAGTCGCGCCGCTGGCGGTGTTGAGCAAGGCGTTGAGCAACGGCCAATCGGACACGGCATCGGAACCGTCCTGCATGGCTTCGGTTTCGCGGTTGGGGCTGGCCACGGAACCGGAGTCCAGGTGGTCGCGGCCGATCACGATAGGGGCCGACAATTCGCCGCTGCGCACCATTTCGTTGAACGCCAGGCCCAGCTTGGCACGCTGGCCCAGGCCGACCCAGCAGATACGCGCCGGCAGACCCTGGAAGCTGATGCGCTCGCGGGCCATGTCCAGCCAGTTGTGCAGATGGGCGTCGTCGGGGATCAGTTCCTTGACCTTGGCGTCGGTCTTGTAGATGTCCTGCGGGTCGCCCGACAGCGCAGCCCAGCGGAACGGACCGATGCCACGGCAGAACAGCGGACGGATATACGCCGGCACGAACCCTGGAAAATCGAAGGCATTTTCGACGCCCTCTTCCTGGGCCATCTGACGGATGTTGTTGCCGTAGTCGAAGGTCGGCACGCCCATTTTCTGGAAGGCCAGCATGGCTTTGACATGGACGGCCATCGATTGTTTGGCCGCTTTGACCACGGCAGCAGGCTCAGTCTTGGCGCGGGCGCGGTACTCGTCCCAGGTCCAGCCGGCCGGCAGGTAACCGTTGAGCGGGTCGTGGGCGCTGGTCTGGTCGGTGACCATGTCCGGGCGCACACCGCGACGGACCATTTCCGGCAGGATTTCGGCGGCGTTGCCACAGAGCGCGATGGAGATCGCCTTGCCTTCTGCGGTGTATTTCTCGATACGGGCCAGCGCGTCGTCCAGATCAGTGGCCTGTTCGTCGACATAACGAGTCTTGAGGCGGAAATCGATGCTCACCTGCTGGCATTCGATGTTCAGCGAGCAAGCGCCGGCCAGGGTCGCGGCCAACGGCTGCGCACCGCCCATGCCGCCCAAGCCGGCCGTGAGGACCCAGCGCCCCTTGAGGTTGGCGTCGTAATGCTGGCGACCGGCCTCGACGAAGGTCTCGTAGGTGCCTTGGACAATGCCCTGGCTGCCGATGTAGATCCAGCTGCCGGCGGTCATCTGGCCGTACATGGCCAGGCCCTTGGCGTCCAGTTCGTTGAAGTGTTCCCAACTGGCCCAGTGCGGCACCAGGTTGGAGTTGGCGATCAACACGCGAGGAGCGTTGCTGTGGGTTTTGAACACGCCCACCGGCTTGCCGGATTGCACCAGCAGGGTTTCGTCGTCGTTGAGGTTGGTCAGGCTTTCGACGATCTTGTCGTAGCACTCCCAGTTACGCGCCGCACGGCCGATGCCACCGTAAACCACCAGTTCCTTGGGGTTCTCGGCCACTTCGGGGTCGAGGTTGTTCATCAACATGCGCAGCGGCGCTTCGGTCAGCCAGCTCTTGGCGGTCAGGGTGTTACCGCGTGGGGCACGGATTTCAACGTCACGGTATTTTTCGGGTTTGCGGGTAGCGTCGGTCACAGCAAGAACTCCTCAGCGATCAATCCAGACCAGCCCAGGCAATGGGCGCGATTTCCAGGCACGTTACGTTGAGCGATGGTGACTCATACGCATACGTCTTTACTTGTATGTACAAGCATATGCAATCAGGCGGCCAACTTGATGAATGCGCGCCCAAGGAAAACGACGAGCATGGTTGTGAGTCCCGTAATTAAAGGGCTCTAGCGGAAAATGAAATTTCTGAAGGGGATTTTTGGTACTGGAAGGAAGGGCCAATAAAGCGTGGCGTTGCGCCACGCTGGGGCATTCGGTAACAAGTTGGTGCGCATGGAAGGAACATCGAACAGGCTTTTTGTGGCGAGGGAGCTTGCTCCCGCTGGGGTGCGAAGCGGCCCTGTTTTTTGGGTCTGCTGCGCAGCCCAACGGGAGCAAGCTCCCTCGCCACAATGGCCTATACGCCTGAGGTCAGTGGGCCGTCAGCTCGATCACGCAGCATTGACCGCGGGTGGATATTTCCAGCAAGCCGGTGTTACCGCTCAGTTGCCAACAGTCATAAAGGCCCAGATCGGCAATGGACTCGCCTGTCCTGATGCCGAGTTCGGTGTCCGCACTGAACACCAGGACGGTCCCCGCCTCACTGAAAAACCGTTGTTCGCCGGCCATCCACTGTAACCGTGCGCGGTAACGCTTTGGCGCGTAGATCAGGTTGAAGTCGCGAATCGCTCCGCCCAGCAAGGTGCACGTCACATGACTTTCGCCACTGAATGCAAACGGGTCCAGTGGGTGCAAAGACCGCGTAGCCTGACCATCGATCGTGAGCGTCATGCCGTCACCCTGCAAGACGCTGATGATTCGCTCGTAGCCGGCAAAGGTTGAAAAGCCACCCGACTCAGCAATATCGGCAATCGACAGGCGCCAGCCGAAACCGTCCAGGCCGGTACCCGCATCACGGGTAATTTCTTCGGTGCTGCCGCCGCCGTTTTTCCATGGCATGCGTGGATAATCGGCGGCGCGCAGAACTTTCATCTGCTTGATCATTTATGAAAGCGTCCTTCCAGACGATGACGGGAACCGGGGTGAATCAGGCGCGCGGCGGTTACCGGCTGACGCCCCGACCAGGTGCGGCGCCGAATCAACAGGCATGGCTCGCCCCGTTCGATCTGCAGCAGCTTGCACTCGCTCGCCTCAGCGAGAATCGCTTCAACCACGTGCTCGCCTTCGGTCAGCGGCGCAACCTGGTTGAGGTAGGCGTAGGGCGTTTGCAGGGTGAAGTCCTGCTTGAGGTAGTCCGGGGCCACCAGGGCATTGACGAAACGGTCCTCGATTTGCACGGGGATGTCGTTTTCGAAATGAACGATCAGCGAATGGAATACCTTCTGGCCTTCGCGCATGTCCAGGGCCAGGGCGCGCTCGGAACCGGCGGCCTCCTCCTCCAGCGTGATGACCTTGCACGTATGGCGGTGGCCTCGGGAGGCGATCTCGTCGGCAATGTTATGCACTTCGAACAACGCCGACTGGCTCTTGGGCTCGGCCACGAAGGTGCCGACGCCCTGCATGCGCACCAACAGGCCGTCGGCGGTCATCTCACGCAGGGCACGGTTGATGGTCATGCGACTGAAACCCAGCTGGCTGACCAGTTCGCTTTCCGACGGCACGCGGTAATGCGGCGGCCAGTTTCCACTGTCGATCTGCTGGGTGATCATCTGTTTGACGCGGGCGTACAAGGGCGCCGGACTGTCGCCCATGTTTGCGGCCAGCGGCGGTTTGGCAGGCGGAGTCGGCACGGCGGTTCCTTGTTCTGCAAAAGAAGGGTGCTAGCTTGCCGGAGTTTACCGGGCAGGCAAACGTCTGTATATGTATATACAAATTACGCACGATGAGGTTGAACCATGTCCGCCTTCTTTGCCGAACGCGCGCTGCTGCCTAGTGGATGGGCCCATGATGTACGTTTTGAAGTCGACGCCAGCGGCGTCTTGACTCATATCCAGGCCGACTCCCAGGCAGACGGCGCCGAACGGCTGGGCGGGCCACTGTTGCCTGGTATGCCGAACCTGCACTCCCACGCCTTCCAGCGGGCCATGGCCGGGCTGGCGGAAGTGGCGGGCAACCCCAACGACAGTTTCTGGACCTGGCGCGACCTGATGTACCGCCTCGTCGGAAAAATCAGCCCCGATCAGCTCGGCATCATCGCCCGACAGCTGTACATCGAAATGCTCAAGGCCGGTTACACCTCGGTCGCCGAATTCCATTATGTACACCACGACACCGACGGCACGCCTTACGCCGACCCGGCGGAACTGGCCCTGCGCATCAGCCAGGCCGCCAGCGCCGCCGGCATCGGCCTGACCCTGCTGCCGGTGCTCTACAGCCATTCCGGTTTCGGTGGCCAGGCCCCCAATGACGGGCAACGTCGATTCATCAACAGCACCGAAAACTACTTGAAACTTCAGTCACGCTTGCAGCCGATCCTGGCCGGGCAACCAGCCCAGGCGCTGGGTTTGTGTTTCCACTCGCTGCGCGCCGTGACCCCCGGGCAAATCCAGGAAGTGCTGGCCGCCAGCGACCGCCATTGCCCGGTGCACATCCACATTGCCGAGCAGCAAAAGGAAGTCGACGACTGCCTGAGCTGGAGTGGCGCCCGACCGCTGCAATGGCTGTACGAAAACACCGAGGTGGATCAGCGCTGGTGCCTGGTCCACGCCACCCACGCCAATGCTCACGAAGTCAGCCTCATGGCCAGGAGCCAGGCGATTGCCGGCCTGTGCCTGACCACCGAAGCCAACCTGGGTGACGGGATTTTCCCGGCCGTGGATTTCCTCGCCCAGGGCGGACGTCTTGGGATCGGTTCCGACAGCCATGTGTCGTTGAGCGTGGTGGAAGAGCTGCGTTGGCTGGAATACGGCCAGCGTCTGCGAGATCAACGGCGCAACCGCTTGTATCGGGCCGATCAACCGATGGTCGGGCGCACCTTGTTCGATGCCGCGCTGCAAGGGGGTGCCCAGGCGTTGGGACAACCGGTCGGCGCCCTCGAAGTGGGCAAGCGCGCGGACTGGCTGGTGCTCGATGGCAACGATCCGTACCTGGCCACCGCAAACGGCGATGGGATTCTCAATCGCTGGCTGTTTGCCGGCGCAGATCGTCAGGTGCGGGATGTGATGGTTGGCGGGCAATGGGTCGTGCGTGACGGGCATCATGCCGGGGAGGAGGACAGTGCGCGGGCGTTTACTCAAGTCTTGCGCGAACTGTTGGGTTGACCACAAAACTGTGGGAGCGAGCCTGCTCGCGATGGCGGTCTATCAGTCAACATCTGTGTTGAATGTGACGACCTCATCGCGAGCAGGCTCGCTCCCACATTTGATCGGTGACTATCAATCCGAAGTCTTGGCCATCTGCCGATCCGAGGCACGCCAGATCAACCGAGTCGTGTCGTAACCCTGCTGGCGCGCCTTGCTCAGCAGTTCTTCGCGCACAACGCCATTGACCGTCGGGGTTCGGGACAGCAACCACATGTAGCGACGACTCGGGTCACCGACGATGGCGGTCTTGTAATCATCGCTGACATACAGGACCCAGTATTGCCCCTTCGCCACACCCGGCACGATCCGCGAAAACCAGTTATCAAACTCGACCCAGAGCTTGTCGGTCTTGCCCGGCACTTGAGGCGTTGCAGTGCCCCTGGCTTCTTCCCACTGCCAGTCCGAGGTCAGGCAGCGGTTGAACACATCCACATTGCCGTCAGGCTTGAGGGTGTAGTGGGCTTCCGATTGCGCGCAGTTGCGCTGGAAGTACATCGGTAGACGGGCCAACTCGTACCAGGTCCCTTGGTAACGCTTGAGGTCGACGCTGTTGACAGTCTTTGGCGCCAACGGGTCTTCGCCAGAAGTGGCACAGCCAGCCAATACCAGGCCGGCAAAAAGCACTAACAATAACCGCATCATTATTTTTCTCCCGCGGGCCGGTGGCCCCGGTTTACTTCAGGCCTTGGCCGGAAAACATCAACACTTTGTCACCGGCGTACTGCACGCTGATAAAGCTCTTCTGGTCGCCCCAGGTGCAACTGGACATGCCGAGCGCGCCCGAACAATCGGTCGGTTTCCCCAACAACGCTTCGACTTCGGCCTTGGGCATGCCGGCAGACAGTTTCGAATAGTTTTCCTGGTTGACCTTGCTGCATGCCGTCAACAAGACGCACAAGGACAACAGGGCGATAGATCGCAGCGACATGGTGTAACTCCTGGAACGGAAGGGGGTGGCAGGGTGCCAACCAGAACCTTAGAAGAGAAAACCCCTATCTGGTTCCCCGACAGACCCAGTATTTGTTGGGCTTTGGGCCGGTGTTTCATGGATGAATCAACCCGTTTGTGACGCCGTCGTGTATTTCGTCGGGATTAGCCTGCACGCGCCTGATTCAAAGCGCTTTGGAGCCGATAAAAAGAGCAGCGCGATGCCAGGTGTTATGGCAAATTGACGCCCCTTCCTGACCAGCTCCTCTGCGGTAGCGTTCTTAATGACCAGAAACATGAAATTCAGCCACAAAATCCTGCTGGCTGCTGCGCTCGTGGTAGCCGTTGCATTCGCCTGCTTCATCCTGTTCAACGACTACCGTCAGCGCCAGGGCTTGCAAGCCAGCACCGAGACCTCCATGCAGGAGCTCGGCAGCCTGACCAGCCGCAACATTCAAACCTGGGTCGAAGGCCGCACCCAATTGCTGCAATCGTTGGCCCAGCAGATTGCCGTGGACGGCAGCAGTGCCGATAGTCTCAAGCGCGCCGTGGGCCTACCGGTCTACACCGGCAACTTCCAGCTCAGCTATTTCGGTGGCACCGACGGCGTGATGTTCTCGGTACCGGCCGGCAATCGTGCGGCCGACTACGATCCCCGCGCCCGTGGCTGGTACAAGGCCGCCAACAGCGCCCAACAAACCATCGTCACCGAACCCTACATCGCCGCCTCGTCGGGCAAACTGGTAATAACCGTCGCCACCCCGGTACAACATCAGAACCAGATGATCGGCGTGGCCGGTGCGGACATCGACCTGTCCAGCGTCAGCGCCATCATCAACTCGCTGAATTTTGGCGGCCACGGCCATGCGTTCATCGTCAGCGCCGACGGCAAGATCCTCATCCACCCCGACAGCAAGCGCGTGCTCAAGACCCTGGCCGAGGCCTACCCTGACGGCGCACTGCACGTCAGCCCAGGCATGAAAGAAGTCGAGCTCGACGGCAAGACTCAATACCTCTCCTTCACGCGGGTCAACGGCGTACCGGGGGCCGACTGGTACGTGGCGCTGGTGCTCGACAAGAACACTGCCCTGGCGATGCTCAGCGAGTTCCGTACTTCGGCGCTGATCGCCATGGTGATTGCCGTGGTATTCATCATCGCCCTGCTGGGCATGCTGATCCGCGTGCTGATGCAACCGCTGCTGACCATGGGCCGCGCCATGCATGACATCGCCGAAGGCGAAGGCGACCTGACACGCCGTCTGACCATCCACGGCCAGGACGAATTCGGCGCTCTGGGCACGTCGTTCAACCGTTTCGTGGAGCGTATTCACACGTCGATCCGCGAAGTGGCCTCGGCCACCGGTCTGGTCAACGAAGTCGCACTGCGTGTGGTCAGCGCGTCAAACTCGTCGATGGTCAATTCCGATCAGCAGGCTTCACGCACCAGCAGCGTGGCCGCGGCGATCAACCAGCTCGGTGCCGCCGCCCAGGAAATCGCCCAGAACGCCGCCCTCGCCTCGCAACATTCCAGCGATGCCCGCAGCCTGGCCGAAGACGGTCAACACGTGGTGGATAAAACCATCACCGCCATGCAGCAGTTGTCCGCCAAGATCAGCGATTCGTGCGGCAACATCGAAACCCTGAACAACAATACGGTGAACATCGGCCAGATCCTTGAGGTGATTACCAGCATTTCCCAGCAGACCAACCTGCTCGCCCTGAACGCCGCCATCGAAGCCGCCCGGGCCGGTGAAGCCGGTCGCGGCTTCGCGGTGGTGGCCGATGAAGTGCGCAACCTGGCTCATCGCACCCAGGATTCGGCGCAGCAGGTGCAGAAGATGATCGAGGAGCTGCAAGTCGGCGCCCGGGAAGCGGTCCTGACCATGACCGACAGCCAGCGCCAGAGCGAAAGCAGCGTCGGCATCGCCAACCAGGCCGGCGAACGCCTGGGCAGCGTGACCCAGCGCATCGGTGAAATCGACGGCATGAACCAGTCCGTGGCCACCGCCACAGAAGAGCAGACCGCCGTCGTGGAATCGATCAACGTCGACATCACCGAAATCAACACGCTGAACCAGGAAGGCGTGGAAAACCTGCAAGCGACATTGCGGGCCTGTGCCGACCTTGAACAGCAAGCGGCGCGGTTGAAGCAGTTGGTGGGTAGTTTCCGGATCTAGTGCCTGGACTGGCCCCATCGCGAGCAAGCTCGCTCCCACAGTAGATCTCTTTGCCACAAAGATCCCTGTGGGAGCGAGCTTGCTCGCGATGGCGGCATCAGCCTCACAGCAAAATCAGAACCTGGACCCAGGCCTGTTCAAAAACTCGATTTCATCAGCCGTGGACTCACGCCCCAACACCGCATTGCGATGGGGGAAACGTCCAAACTGCGCAATGATCTTCTGATGCCGCTCGGCGTAATCCAGGTTGTCTTCGAACACCGCCCGATCCGCCTCGGGCTGCTCGCGGGTCAGTTCGATGAAACGGGACACCGCTTCATTCTGCACCGCCAGGTTTTCGCAATGTTCGAGCACCAGGTAGATGAACACCCGCTGGATAGGTTCGAGTTGCCGGTCGAAACCCGCCGCCATGCCCTGGGCCACCAGCGCTTGGGCACGCAGGTCACCGGAAAAAGCCTTGGGAGAGTCGCGAAAGATCATCCGCGGGAGCTGATCAAGCAGCAGCACCAGAGCCAGCCAGCCTTCGGGGCGTTGCGCCCAGTCGGTCAATCCGCCGGCCAGTGCCTGCTCGACCTGATCGCCGAAGCGCTCTTGCGCTTGGCGATCATGCCGTTTGCCGAACCACAGCTTGCCCTTGTCAGCGGCTATTTCGTCCGGCGATTTGGCTGAGCCAAACCACCAATCGAGCAACGGCTGCCAGGGCTGGGCCATGATTTATTCCTTGTGGTAGGCCGTGGCGCGGGCGACCTCTTCCTTCGAGCCAAGGAACACCGCCACACGCTGGTGCAGGCCTTCGGGCTGGATGTCGAGAATACGCTGGTGACCGTCAGTGGACGCACCGCCAGCCTGTTCCACCAGGAACGACATCGGGTTGGCTTCGTACATCAGACGCAGTTTGCCCGGCTTGGACGGCTCGCGGCTGTCGCGCGGGTACATGAACAGACCGCCACGGGTCAGGATGCGGTGTACGTCCGCGACCATCGCGGCGACCCAGCGCATGTTGTAGTTCTTTTTCAGCGGACCTTCTTCACCGGCCAGCAATTCGCCCACATAGCGTTGTACCGGGGCTTCCCAGTGACGCTGATTGGACATGTTGATGGCGAATTCCTGGGTGGTTTCAGGAATGGTGATGTCTTCGTGGGTCAGAACGAAGCTGCCCATCTCACGGTCCAGCGTGAAGCCTTTGACGCCGTCGCCCAGGGTCAGCACCAGCATGGTCTGCGGGCCATAAATGGCATAACCGGCGGCGACCTGTTCGGTGCCTGGCTGCAGGAAAGCCTTTTCATTCAAGGCTTCATTCTGGCTCAGGTATTCGTTCGGGCAACGCAATACCGAGAAGATGGTGCCCACTGGCGCGTTGATATCGATGTTCGACGAACCGTCCAGTGGGTCGAACACCAGCAGGTAAGCACCCTTGGGGTATTTGCCTGGGATCTGGTAGGCGTTGTCCATTTCCTCGGACGCCATGCCGGCCAGGTGGCCGCCCCATTCGTTGGCTTCGAGCAGGATTTCGTTAGAGAGCACGTCGAGCTTCTTCTGCACTTCGCCCTGCACGTTTTCGGTGCCCATGCTGCCCAGGACACCACCCAGGGCGCCTTTGGATACGGCGTGGCTGATCTCCTTGCATGCACGCGCCACCACTTCGATCAAAAAGCGCAGATCGGCAGGGGTGTTGTTGCTGCGGGTCTGCTCAATCAAATAGCGACTCAAGGTAACGCGGGACATGGACGGCTCCGAAGAATAGGGGGCGGAAAAACCTGCGCAGTTTAGCGCGAGTCGGGACTTAATTCCTCCTATGAGACGGGGAATGGAGGATTGAGTTCACGGGGTCGCGCCTCGCTTGGGTATTTCTGTTGTCGAGAGGACGCTATCGCGAGCAGGCTCGCTCCCACATTTGATCTTCTGCGGACACAGTTTTTGTATACGACATAAATCCAGTGTGGGAGCGAGCCTGCTCGCGATGGGTGCGCAGCACCTCAGTTTTTGACCGGCGGCTTACGCAGCAAGCTCAATGCCATCGCCGCAAGGACCAGTACGCTGATCAGCAACACCGCCCACAAGCCGATCTTCTTCCAGTTGGTCTCGATGGTCGCAGGCGTGGCGGCGGTAACCGGTGTCGAGGTGGCCGCACCGCTCAGCGTCGCCGTACCCAACGTCGCCAGGCGTGACGGCTTGTAATCGGGCACCAGCGTGGCCAGTGGCAGGCTGGCCGCTTTCGCCGTCGCATTGCCCAGCGCCAGGCTGTAGGGCCCCTCGCCCCGCGCCAGGAACACCACTTGGGTCGGGCGCACGGCAAAACGCAAGGCTGGCGCTTGGGCACCGAGGCCGCCGCCACGTTCGTCCACCGTCAGCTTCAATTGCTGCACGGTCTGCCCCGACAGCTGCAGTTGGTTCTGCAACACATCCTGACCGTTCTGGGTCAGGCGATACAGCAAGCCGCTGCCCAGCGATTGCCACGGCTGGCTGCTTTCACGCCGTCCGGCCAGGGTCACTGGTGCCAGGCTGTTGGCCTGGCTCAGTTCGACCTGCACCTGTTCGACATTCAACCCCATGGGCAACTGCCAGGTGTATTGCCCAGCCTTCATGGTGCTGCCGGCCAAAGGCTGCGACCAGACCAACGGCAACGGCAGGCTCTCGCGACTGCCGCTCTGCAACTGGGCCGAGGTCAACACCGGCGCCGATGATGGCGATTCCCATAACAACCGCAGATAACGCGCCGGCTGTCCTGGCAAGCTGACCTCATGCTGCTCCACCCGCTCATCAGCAAAGGTCAGCCGCGCCACCTGGCCTTCGCCCCACGCCTGCCAGTGTTGCAGGTCGTCACTGGCTTCGATGGTGAAGCGCTGGAAGCCGTCGCGCTCGCTGGTCCAGTCGAGGATCAACTGTTGCAAGGGCGCCTTGATCGCACTGGCATCCAGCAGCCAGCCGCGCAGTTCCTCCTCCCCCGCCTCGAGCCGGCTGGACGGTTGCACCTGCACCAGCGTGCCGTTGGCGCTCGATTGGACCCGTACGCTGGGCGCGCGCTCGTTGTCATCGGCGGCGTTGTACAACGGGAACCACTTCACGTCGGTGGTGCTGTGTTCCCGGCTCCGGGCCGTCTCGCGAACCAATGCGTAGGCCTGGGCCTGCCCGGCGGCGTTGAACACCCGCAGGTCGCTCAGATCGGTCTGGCGCGCTTGCAACTGAATCTCCAGGGGCAACGCCAGGCGATACCAGGGCCCCTCGCCGCTCAAGGCCAATGGCACCTGATGGGCAAAGTCCGCCGGCTGTTCCTGGGCCGTCACCGACAAGGCCACCCACAACCCCACCACGCCCAACCCGATGCGACTCAACTTGCGACTCAAGACGACACTCCCTCACTGACAGGTGTTGGCGGCTCGGTCCGCGAGCCCCCTTCCGGGCGTTTTGGCGGCAGCGGCGCGAAGTAGCCCACCACCAACAGCAATACGCCCACGCCGATAAACGACACGATCCGCGCCAGACCGCCACGGTTACTCAATTCGACAAAGAACAGCTTGGCCACCACCACGGCGATCAACGCCGCACCGATCAGCCACACCTCACGACGATGGCGCAGATGCCCACCGATCATCAGGCCCAGGGCAATCAGGGTCCAGACGATGGACAGCCCGGCCTGCACAAACATGGATTCGAGCAACGCATCCAGCTCGAACGGCACGCCGATCCAATGGTGGGCACTGCGCATCACCACGGCGGTGAAGAACGCGAACAGCGACACGCCGGCGATCAACTGGGCGACGTGTCCGGCATGACTCCATCGGATTGCCAGTTGCGCTAGCGCGCTGCGAGCACATACGTAGACGCCAAACAAGGCGAACAGCAAGCCCAGCTCCAACGGATTGAGCAGCGGCACATAGGGCAACGGCTCGGCGCTGCCGTCGCTGAAGGTGTTGGCCAGCCAGAACCAGCCCAGCATCAACAGGGCCAGGGGTGCCGCCGCGTACACACGATATTCGCGTGGATGGGCCGAGACCGGCCACGGCCAGGCCCGCGGCGCGGCCATCAGCACCAGGTACAGGCTCGGCAGAATCGCCCAACCCAGCCAGCGCCAGGCGTTGTACTGCTCGGACAACAGCAGCAGGCCGTAGCGCACCTCCAGCGCCAGCACACCGATCAGCAGCCAGCAACCGAGCACATGGGCGGTGCTGCGCGCCCGAGCCGGCAGCAGCGGCGCCAGACGTTTCAGGGAAAGCAAATGCACGGCGAACACGGCCAACCAGGCCAGCCAGCCGAAATCCGCCGCCGGGTGATAACGGCTATGCCCGGTCGCCACCAGCACACAGCCGGCCACAGGTATCAGCAAGGTGCATAGCAACCCCATCGCCGGCCATTTCAAACGCAGCGCCAGCAATGCCCACAGCGCCACACTGATTGCCGCGACGATCAGCATCAAATGACCTTGCAAGTGCTGCGGTGCAAAGCGCAGCACTTCGCTGCCCCACGCCAGCGCCCACCAGCCTGCCCCCCAGACCAGCAGCAACTCGGACAACCGCTGCAAGCTCAAGGCCTGGAACACCGCCGACGGATGACCACGCTGCAATCGCCACGCGCCCACCAGTGCCGCCAACCCCAGCACCAGCGGTGTCCAGAACCCGCTGTGAGCCAGGGGCCGCAGATCCTCGGCATTCAGCGGCCCGAGCAGCGCCGACCCGGCGGCAAGAAACGCCGCGCCGCCGATCAACTGCAACAACAGACCAAACACGAAACTCACGCGCTGCTTCAGGTACAGGCTCAGCCAGATGATCAGCAGGCCGCTGGCCGCCCATACACCGCTAGCCGTCTGCCAGGGCAGGACGAAGAGCACGGCGAGGTTGATCAGCACCAACCCTGCCAGCAGCACTACCGACAGCCCGCGCAGCAATCGGACATCGTTGCGCACCATGTCATCGCGGGCCGCCAGCAGCATGCCGCCAATCAGCGTCAGGCCGATCAGGGAGGCACTGAGCAAACCGCTCCAGCCAGCGCTGAACACCGCGGTCGAATCCCCTTCGGCCCCCTGCAAACGCAACAGGAACAGCGCACCGCCCAGCAACTGCACCGCGAACGCGGTAAACAGGAAGCTGCGCGATTGCAGGCGCAGGCCCGCCAACAGCGTCGCCAGACCGGCCAGGGCCCAGGCGATGGCAGTGCCGTGAGTAAAGAAGAACAACGGCGCCAGCAGATAGAGAAAACTCAAGCCCAGCACTGCCAGCACCGGCAGGCCTTGGCGCTCCCAGCGTGTGGCGTGCTCAGGCGCGGTCTTGCGCAACTGGTAGAAACTGAACAGCAAGGCGCCACCCAGCATCAACGCCCCCAGCGGGGCGCCATCGATCAGGCTGCTGTCGCCCTGACGCAACTCGCTGACAAAAGCCAGCGCCGAGCCCAGTTGCAGCAGCAAGGCAAAAGCCCGAGCCAAAGGCCGCTGCTGACGCAGGCCCAGCCAGAAAATCCCCGCCCCTTCCACGGCCCATGCCGCCGCGGTCCACCGAGCATCGAGGCCCAGGGGAATCGCCAGGCTGGCAAAAATCACCCCCAAGGCCAGGCAGGTTTCGGCCAACAGGACGGCGCGCCCCCCCATCAATACCCGCGCCAGTCCCATGTAGATGATGCCCAGGGCCAGGGCGCTGAACGCTGCGGCGAACTCCAGATGCTGCACCAGCGCGAACTGCAGACCGAACCCCACCAGGGGCGGGCCGAACAACAGGGTGCCGTCCACGTAGTCGCCCTTGCGGGCCGACCAGCGCAATAGCGCATCGCGGTCTTCGTCCTCGGGCCCGTCGCCCATTTCCAGCAGCTTGCGTCGGGTAAACAACAAGCCGATCGCCAGGTACATCAGGAAGAAAACAATCAGGAACGGCTCGGTGCTCCAGAGCAGTTCCGGCCCATAAGAGCGCAAGCCCCAGGCGAAACCGATGCCGAAGGTGCCGACAAAACCAATCAGGTTGAGCAGGCGCCAGGCCTTGAACCAGGCAATCGCCAGAATGCCGGCATTGAGCAGGATGAAGTAGCTGAACAGCGCGACATGGTTACCGCTGCCGGTGGACGTCAGGATCGGCGCGGCAAACCCGCCCAACGCTGCCACCGCAGCCAGGCCGAGGGCATTTTGGGTGACCGCCAGAATCGCCGAGAACACCGTGACCGCTACCAGCAAGCCCAGGGCCGCTTTCGAGTCGAGCAGTGGATGCAGGCGCATGGCGGCGAACACGGTCAGGTACAGCACGGCGATCCCGGTGCCCTGCAACATCAGCGCGTAGTTGCTGTTGCGCTGGCGCAGCCACCAGCCCAGGCCTAACAGGCCCAACGCACTGGCCGCGACGCCGGCATAACGCAACTCGATGGGCACGACCATGCCTTCAGTGGCATAGCGCAGCAGAAACGCCAGGCCGAGGAACAACAGCACCACCCCGACCCGCAATACGGTATTACCGCCAAACAGCCAGTTACGCGCCCCCGCGACGGCACGCTCGAACAGATTCGGACCACGAGGGGCAGCCGGTTCCGGCTGGACCGGTTTGGGGGCGGCCGGCGCAGACGTCCATACGTCGTCGGGCAACGGCTGACTGGCTTGTGTGGTCATCGCCGGAAGGGCTTCAAGGTCAGGCGGCAGTTCCCAGACCAGCTCCGGCTCAGGTGGGATTTCGGATTCCGGTGCCTGGGCCACGACGATCTCGGGCGATGGCGGCGGTTCGGAGGCTGCGACCGTGCTGCGTTCAAGCGCGATCAGCCGCTGCTCCAGTGCGCTCAAGGTGCGCTGGGCCGTTTGCAACTGGTTCTGCTGTTCGGCGGCGTGGGCACCGAGGCGACGCAGACCAATCCCCTGAGCGATGCCAAGGCCCAGCAACGCGCCTATCAGCGCATCGGCGAACGACTCATCCACCACCCAGCCAAATGCCAGGCCCAACAGCATCAAAATCCATTGCATGGTCGATATCCCTAGGCGGCCCTTTGCGGGCGTAACCGGGGTGAAGCGGTGCCTGGTTCAGTCTAGTGGAACCACACAAACCTTGTGGGAGCGAGCCTGCTCGCGATAGCGGTCCGTCAGTTACCAAACAGGTTGGCTGACACACCGTTATCGCGAGCAGGCTCGCTCCCACAATGGATTGCTGGCGCCTCAAGCACTAAACCGGCCACACAGCCCGGCGAAACTGGCGCTTAGTATATCGACCAAGCCCAACCACCGTTGGGCTTCGCTCACATTTCCTGCAACTGCTACTCCAGGGCTTTCCAGATGTCGGTGGCGTATTCCCGAATGGTCCGGTCGGAGGAAAACCAGCCCATGCGCGCGGTGTTGAGCACCGCCGAACGCCACCAGTGCTGGGCGTCGTGCCAACGCTCTTCGACCCTGGCCTGGGCATCCCAGTAAGAGTCAAAGTCGGCGCAGACCAGAAAGCGATCGTAATCCACCAGCGAATCGACAAGCCCGGTGTAGCGCATCGGATCATCCGGCGAAAACACCCCGCCGCGAATAGCCTGCAACACATCGTTGAGGCGATGGGACGCGGCAATGTCCGGCGCGGCACTGAACTCGCCGTTCTGCTTGCGGGCCTCCACCTGCTCGGCCGTCAGGCCGAAAATGAACATGTGCTCACCGCCCACGCGCTCATGCATCTCCACGTTGGCGCCGTCCATGGTGCCGATAGTCAGCGCACCGTTAAGACCGAACTTCATGTTACTGGTGCCTGACGCTTCAAAACCGGCCGTGGATATCTGCTCGGAAAGGTCCGCCGCCGGGATGATGCTCTCGGCCAGGCTGACGTTGTAGTTGGGCAGGAACACCACTTTGAGCAGGCCACGCACGGTCGGGTCGTTGTTCACCACACGGGCGATATCGTTGGTCAGCTTGATGATCAACTTGGCCTGGTGATAACTGGCGGCGGCCTTGCCAGCGAAGATTTTCACCCGTGGCACCCAGTCCACTTCCGGTTCGGCGCGGATCGCCTGGTACAGCGCCACCGTGTGCATCAGGTTGAGCAACTGGCGCTTGTATTCATGGATCCGTTTGACCTGCACGTCGAACATCGCCGCCGGGTTCACGGCAACCCCCAACCGCTCGTGAATCAGATGCGCCAAGGCCTTTTTGCTGTGCAGGCGCTGTTCGGCGAACTGTTTGCGGAACGCCGGTTGATCCGCGAACGGCTCCAGCTCGATCAGGCGCTCCTCGGGGTTGTCGAGCACACTCGGGCCCAGGGCATCGACCATCATCGAAGTCAGTTCAGCGTTGGCCTGAAACAGCCAGCGGCGGAACGTGATGCCGTTGGTTTTGTTGTTGATCCGCTCAGGGTAGAGCTTGTGCAGTTCGGAGAACACCGTGCTGCGCATCAGTTGCGTGTGTAACCCGGACACACCGTTGACGCTGTGGGAACCGAGAAAGGCGAGGTTGCCCATGCGCACCCGGCGGCCATTGTCTTCTTCGATCAGCGACACCGCGCGCAGCACGTCGAAATCGTGCACGCCCTTGGACCGCAGAGCATCGATGTGCTGGGCGTTGATCAGGTAAATGATCTGCATGTGCCGGGGCAACATGCGCTCCATCAGCCCCACTGGCCAGGTTTCCAGGGCTTCGGGTAGCAGCGTGTGATTGGTGTAGGAGAGCGTGTCCTGGGTGATCTGCCAGGCGGCGTCCCAGGCCACGTCGTAGACGTCCACCAATTGGCGCATCAATTCGGCCACGGCGATCGACGGGTGAGTGTCGTTGAGCTGGATCGCCGCGTGATCGCCCAAGGTCAATACCGAGGTGTGCATGTTGCGATGACGGCGCAACAAATCCTGCAGCGAGGCGGCGACGAAGAAATACTCTTGGCGCAAGCGCAATTCCTGGCCCGCCTCGGTGCTGTCGGCCGGGTACAGCACGCGGGAGATACTCTCGGCCCGGGCCACTTCCGCCACGGCGCCCAAATGGTCGCCGGCGTTGAAGCGTTCCAGGTGCAGCTCTTCCATGGCACGGGCGCGCCACAGACGCAGGGTGTTGACGCTGGCACCGCGCCAACCCACCACGGGGGTGTCATAGGCGATGGCTCGCACGGTTTCGCCCGGAGACCAGACTTGCTTGGTATTGCCGGAGGCGTCGGTCACGGTCTCGACGCTGCCGCCGAAGCCGATCGGGTAAACCACTTCCGGCCGCTCGAACTCCCAGGGGTTGCCGAAATCCAGCCAGTGTTCGGTTTGCTCCTGCTGCCAGCCATCAACGATGGCCTGGCGAAACAGGCCGTGCTCGTAACGAATGCCGTAGCCATGGCCGGCAATGCCCAAGGTGGACATGCTTTCCATGAAACATGCCGCCAACCGGCCGAGGCCGCCGTTGCCCAACGCCGCATCGGGTTCGAGCAGGCGAATGCGCTCCAGATCCACGCCCAGTTCGGTCAAGGCTTCGCGCGCAGTGTCCAGCAGGCCGAGGTTGCTCAGGCTGTCATAGAGCAAGCGGCCGATGAGAAATTCCAGGGAGAGGTAATAAACGCGCTTCTGGCCCTTGCGGTAAATCTGCCGCGTGTGGTCCATCCAGTGCTCGACCATATGGTCGCGGGCGGCCAGGGCAATGGCTTCGAACCAGTCGTGATCAAACGCATGATCCGGGTCCTTGCCGACGGCGTAAGTGAGTTTGGTCAACACGGCATCGCGAAATGCAGCCACTTCGGCTTCGCGAACAAGTGGTTCTTGAGTCATTGATGAGACCTCGAACGAGCATGAAATTGTCTGAGCCTAGACGGTCTGACAGGCACTACAGGCGCAGGTTCGTTGGTTTTTCCATGGCGACGGAGAATCGCCGCCAGGGAATTGCCGTATGGATGAATGAATGCAGGGGCCGTGCCGGTCCTGGGAGAGTTTTACCGGGCTCGAAAAAAAACCGGCAGATGGTCGTTCAAAATTTCACCAGTCCCGGTATGATCGCGCGCCCTGATGCATGCTGGTAAACCTTGATGATGAAGCCCAACCTGATCGCCGCCGCGGAGATCGACCGAATCGATACCTGGGCCAAGTACTCCGCGCCAATGTGCGGTTCCTGCGTGTCGAGCTGCTGCACACTGCCGGTGGAGGTCAAGATCAAGGACCTGATCCGGATCGGTATCGTCGATGAATTCGAACTGGGCGACCCGCCGAAAAACATCGCCAAGCGCCTGCAAAAGGAAGGGATCGTCGAGCGCTATAACCAGAAATCCGAAATCTTCACGCTCCAGCGCATGAGCAACAACGATTGCCTTTATCTGGATCGCAAGAGCCGGTTGTGCACCATTTATGAGAAGCGCCCGGATACCTGCCGCAACCATCCGCGGGTCGGGCCGCGCCCGGGGTACTGCGCCTACAAGCCCAAGGAAGTGGAGCGCGAGCGTAATCCGCGGACGTTGGACAAATTCTGATCGAATGATGTTTTAGCTGCGCCTGGAACATCGCCATCGCGAGCAAGCTCGCTCCCACAGGGGATTTGCGGTGGATACAGATTTTGTGTCCGACCTGAATCCCTTGTGGGAGCGAGCTTGCTCGCGATGGTGCCCTGACAGCCACTACATAACTTCCAGGCATAAAAAAACGCCCCTGATCTCACAATCAGGGGCGTTTTTTTCAGCCATTAACTAAGTCGAAACTCAGTTACCGCTTTTCTTGGCAGCGCGGGTACGCTCGCTTTCGCCAAGGATCTTCTTACGCAGGCGAATCGACTTAGGCGTCACTTCGCACAGTTCGTCTTCCTGCACGAACTCCAGCGCTTGCTCCAGGGTGAACTTGACCGGCGGAACCAATGCGATGGTTTCGTCTTTGCCCGAAGCACGCATGTTGTCGAGCTTCTTGCCTTTGGTCGGGTTCACGCCCAGGTCGTTGTCACGGCTGTTGAGGCCGACGATTTGACCTTCGTAGATGTCCTGGCCGTGCTCGACGAACAGCTTGCCGCGCGCTTGCAGGGTTTCCAGCGAGTAGGTCAGTGCCTTGCCGGTCGCAACCGATACCAGAACACCGTTCTGACGGCCGGACATGTCGCCGGACTTCATCACGTCATAACGATCGAAGATCGAAGTCAGGATGCCGCCACCGGAGGTCAGGGTCAGGAACTCGTTACGGAAACCGATCAGGCCACGGGCCGGGATGTTGTACTCAAGGCGCACACGACCCTTGCCATCCGGAACCATGTTGGTCAGGTCGCCTTTGCGCAGGCCCATTTGTTCCATGATCGCGCCCTGGGATTCTTCCGGCAGGTCGATGGTCACGTTTTCGTACGGTTCGTGCTTGACGCCGTCAACCATACGGATGATCACTTCAGGACGACCTACGCCCATTTCGAAGCCTTCGCGACGCATCGTTTCGATCAGGACCGAGAGGTGCAGCTCACCACGGCCGGAAACCTTGAACTTGTCGGCCGAGTCGCCTTCTTCAACGCGCAGTGCCACGTTGTAGAGCAGTTCCTTGTCCAGACGCTCCTTGATGTTACGGCTGGTCACGAACTTGCCTTCTTTACCGCAGAATGGTGAGTCGTTAACCTGGAAGGTCATGGAAACGGTTGGCTCATCGACGGTCAACGGCTTCATCGCTTCGACGTTCAGTGGGTCGCACAGAGTGTCGGAGATGAACAGTTGCTCGAAGCCGCTGATGCAGACGATGTCGCCGGCAGCTGCTTCTTCAACGTCGATACGGTGCAGGCCGTGGTGACCCATCAGCTTGAGGATACGACCGTTGCGCTTCTTGCCGTCGGCGTCGATAGCCACGACCGGCGTGTTCGGCTTGATGCGACCACGGGCGATACGGCCAACACCGATCACACCCAGGAAGCTGTTGTAGTCCAGGGCCGAGATTTGCATCTGGAACGGACCGTCACGGTCGACTTTCGGCGCAGGTACGTCGTCGACGATCGACTGGTACAGCGGGGTCATGTCTTCGGCCATGTTGGTGTGGTCCAGACCGGCAATACCGTTCAGGGCCGAGGCGTAGACGACTTTGAAGTCCAGCTGTTCTTCGGTGGCGCCCAGGTTGTCGAACAGGTCGAAAATCTGGTCCAGAACCCAGTCCGGACGCGCGCCTGGACGGTCAACCTTGTTGATGACCACGATCGGACGCAGGCCGGCTTCGAAAGCCTTCTTGGTCACGAAACGGGTTTGCGGCATAGGGCCGTCCTGGGCATCGACCAGCAGCAGCACGGAGTCGACCATCGACATTACGCGCTCTACTTCACCACCGAAGTCGGCGTGGCCCGGGGTGTCCACGATGTTGATGTGGTAGCCATTCCAGTTGATGGCGGTGTTTTTCGCCAGGATGGTAATACCGCGCTCTTTTTCCTGGTCGTTGGAGTCCATCACGCGCTCGTCATTGAGCTCGTTGCGCTCCAGAGTGCCGGATTGACGCAAGAGTTTGTCTACCAGGGTGGTCTTACCATGGTCAACGTGAGCAATGATGGCGATGTTGCGTAGATTTTCGATCACTTGTGTATCTCGATCAGAGGATTCGGTGTGCTGACAGGTCGTGGCAGCGATTTACGTTGAGTCCGACAAAGCCGTTACAGCCTGTCGGCGGCGTCGGGGGGCCGGTGACGCAGGCCACAGGCAAACAGCCCCGGGCACTTAGCTCGGTCGATAAACGCGCACATTGGCATGCCCCTCACTGAGCAAATGGTGGGCATGCAGGCGACTCATCACGCCTTTGTCGCAATACAACAGGTACTGGCGAGTAGGGTCCAGTTCCTTGAAACGCGCGTTCACTGCATAGAACGGCATCGTTTGTACCTCGATACCGGCGATACTCAGCGGGTCGTCTTCAGCGTCGTCCGGGTGACGGATGTCGATGATGATCTGACCGGCCAGCGCTTCGCCGACTTCTTCAATCTGTATGTCCTGGCCCAATTCATCGATCACCCGATCGATTGGCACCAGCCTGGCGTTTTCGAGCGCACGCTCGAGCACCGCCATGTCGAATTCTTTCTCTTCATGCTCCACACGCCCGCGCTTGGCCGCAGTCTTCGGATTGACCGAGATGACCCCGCAGTATTCCGGCATGTGCCGGGCAAAATCGGCGGTGCCGATCTCGTTGGCCGTGTCGATGATGTCCTGCTTGTGGCTGGCGATCAGCGGGCGCAGCACCAGCTTTTCGGTCACGCAGTCGATCACTGACAGGTTCGGCAGCGTCTGGCTCGACACCTGGGAGATCGCCTCGCCGGTGACCAGCGCATCGATGTGCAGCCGATCGGCGATGCTGGATGCGGCACGCAACATCATACGCTTCAAAATGACGCCCATATGACTGTTATCGACTTTGCCGAGAATCTCGCCCAGGACTTCCTCGAACGGTACGCTCACAAATAACACGCGTTGGGAGCTGCCATACTTCTTCCAGATGAAGTGCGCCACTTCCATTACGCCCAGTTCATGGGCGCGCCCGCCAAGATTGAAGAAGCAGAAATGGCTCATCAGCCCGCGCCGCATGATCTGGTAGGCCGCGACCGTGGAATCGAAGCCGCCGGACATCAGCACCAGGGTCTGTTCCAGCGAACCCAGCGGATACCCGCCAATGCTGTCGTGCTGACTGTGGATCACGAACAACCGCTGGTCGCGAATTTCGATGCGCACTTCAATTTGCGGGTCTTTCAATGAAATTCCGGCGGCGCCACACTGCTTGCGCAACTGGCTGCCGACGTATCTCTCCACGTCCATCGAGCTGAACGGGTGTTTGCCGGCGCGCTTGCAGCGCACCGAGAAAATCTTGCCGGCCAGGGCATCACCATAATGCAGCTTGCACTTGGCGAGGATGTCGTCGAAATCCCCCAGCGGGTATTCGTCGACCTGCAGGAAATGCGCGATGCCCGGCATGCAGCTCAGGCGCTCGGTCATTTCCTTGAGAATCTTGGGTTCGCTGACGCGGGTTTCCAGTTCGAGGTTGTCCCACACGCCGTTCACCACCACAGCCGGGTCCAGATCGCGGAGCACGGCACGGATGTTCTTGGCCAACTGGCGGATGAAACGCATCCGTACCGGGCGGCTCTTGATGGTGATCTCGGGGAAGACTTTTACGATTAGTTTCATGAAAACAGCGCGCGAACGGCCAGCCGAAAAAGGGGGGCGCGGATTATAGCGGAAATTGCTCAAGGTTTAACCAGTTAATGTGCACTCGGTTTTCAACGCACCAAAACAGGTCATCTCTCGCAAGTTACGCCACATTGCAGTGCGCAATTGTTCGACAATCCGCGAATACAGGCTATAAAAGCGTGGATTTGGTGCAAAAAACCCATGCTGGGGCACTGGCATGCAAATTGCTCCCTTGTGAGGCAGGTTGCCTTGGCAGAGTATTCGCGCCGGCATCACCCATATCTAAGGGCACACCATTACCCGCCCGAAGCCACCCGGAGGACATATGTCGAAGTCGGTTCAACTCATCAAAGATCATGACGTCAAGTGGATTGATCTGCGCTTCACTGACACCAAAGGCACTCAACATCACGTGACCATGCCGGCCCGTGATGCGCTGGACGACGAATTCTTTGAAATCGGAAAGATGTTCGACGGTTCCTCCATCTCTGGCTGGAAAGGCATCGAAGCCTCCGACATGATCCTGATGCCGGACGACGAAACTGCCGTCCTGGACCCGTTCACCGAAGAGCCGACCCTGATCTTGGTCTGCGACATCATCGAACCTTCGACCATGCAAGGCTATGACCGCGACCCACGCGCCATCGCCCACCGTGCCGAGGAATACCTGAAGTCCACCGGTATCGGCGACACCGCTTTCTTCGGCCCTGAGCCTGAGTTCTTCATCTTCGACTCGGTCAAGTTCAAGTCCGACATCTCCGGTTCCATGTTCAAGATCTTCTCCGAACAAGGTTCGTGGATGTCCGATCAGGACGTGGAAGGCGGTAACAAAGGCCACCGTCCTGGTATCAAGGGCGGCTACTTCCCGGTTCCACCGTTCGACTTCGACCACGAGATCCGTACCTCCATGTGCAACGCACTGGAAGAGATGGGCCAGACCGTCGAAGTTCACCACCACGAAGTGGCGACTGCCGGCCAGAACGAGATCGGCGTGAAATTCAACACGCTGGTCAAGAAGGCTGACGAAGTCCAGACCCTGAAGTACTGCGTACACAACGTTGCTGATGCATACGGCCGCACCGCGACCTTCATGCCGAAGCCTCTGTACGGCGACAACGGTTCGGGCATGCACGTGCACATGTCGATCTCCAAAGACGGCAAGAACACCTTCGCCGGCGAAGGTTATGCCGGCCTGTCGGACACTGCCCTGTACTTCATCGGCGGTATCATCAAGCACGGTAAGGCCCTGAACGGCTTCACCAACCCGTCGACCAACTCCTACAAGCGTCTGGTACCAGGCTTCGAAGCACCGGTCATGCTGGCCTACTCGGCTCGTAACCGTTCTGCCTCGATCCGTATTCCTTACGTCAACAGCCCTAAGGCTCGCCGTATCGAAGCCCGTTTCCCGGATCCGGCTGCCAACCCGTACCTGGCCTTCGCTGCACTGATGATGGCCGGTCTGGACGGTATCCAGAACAAGATCCACCCTGGCGATGCCGCCGACAAAAACCTGTATGACCTGCCGCCTGAAGAGGCCAAGGAAATCCCACAGGTTTGTGGCAGCCTGAAAGAAGCCCTGGAAGAGCTGGACAAGGGCCGTGCGTTCCTGACCAAGGGCGGCGTATTCAGCGATGACTTCATCGACGCTTACATCGCACTGAAAAGCGAAGAAGAAATCAAGGTTCGCACCTTCGTACACCCACTGGAATATGAGCTGTACTACAGCTGCTGATCCGGTAGCGTCGCCCCACGCGGCGTGAATAAAAAGAGGCCTCCTTCGGGAGGCCTTTTTTATGGGCGCAGGTTACGTGCATGATTGTCTGCGCCCTCCACTATTCGAAGACGAGATCACCCATGACTTCGCGCGTTTCATTCTGCCTTGCTCTGTCTGCCGCGTTGTTGGGCACCGCCGCCCAGGCCGCCACCGCACCCACCACCCTCGCCCCACTGCTCGGCACCATAGGCGAGCGCCTGGCCATTGCCGATCAGGTCGCCCTGAGCAAGTGGGACAGCCGCAAACCGGTGGAAGATCGCCAGCGCGAACGCGAGGTGATCGCCGCTGCCGTCGCCCAGGCACCGGCTTACAAACTGAGCAGTGAAGCGGTAGAGGCGTTTTTCGCCGCACAAATAGAAGCCAACAAACTGGTGCAATACGCGCATCTGTCCGACTGGCAACTGCAAGGCAAAGCCCCGGACGCGCCGCGCCCGGACCTGGTTGGGCAGATCCGCCCGCAACTGGATCAACTGCAAAAACGCCTGCTGCAACAACTGGCCGACTTCAGCCCCTACCGCACCGACCCGCAATGTCCACAATGGCTGGCCCAGGCCACCCATACCGTCAGTAACGACCCGTTGCGGCAAATGGCGCTGGTTCGGGCGACCGCAGAGCTGTGCGTCCTCACAAAATCCTGAGCCCACACATCTTTCCCCTGTGGGAGCGAGCCTGCTCGCGATGAGGCCAGCCCATCTACCACTTGTGTGACTGACACTCCGCCATCGCGAGCAGGCTCGCTCCAACAGGGGTCCAGTGTTGAACCTGGAGGCTATGAACACCGCCCCCACAAGGGATTGCATGCAACAACCTGGGCCAACCGCCTCCCCTGACCTATGCTGCAATCCAACACTTTCGGTTTTCGGTTGATTTTATGGGTCGTGGCTTTCCAGGAATGCTGTTGTTGCTGTTGGCGCTGCCAGCCGCCGCACAGATCTACAAATACACCGACGCCGACGGTAACACCGCCTATAGCAACCAGCCGCCCGATGGCATACCGGCCCAGGCAGTGGAGCTGCCGCCACTCAACAGTGTCGAACCCCAGCCCCCGACCAACCCGAACGCTGCTGCGCCCGCCGCGAACCGGGACGAGCCAGGCAACGCCTACGAAACTCTGGAGCTGACAGACATCCCCAGCGAAGAGGCCCTGCGCGCCAACAACGGCACCTTCACCGTTGGCGTCCTGGCTCGGCCGCGTCTGCAAAGCCCCCATCTGTTCAGGTTGTTGCTGGACGGCCAGCCCTATGGCCAGCCGAGCAACGTGCCGCGCCTGCAATTGGTGAATATCGACCGGGGCGAGCACAGCCTGGCGGTACAGGTCATCGACGGCGAACATCTTGTGCAACAGAGCGAAACCGTCATCTTCACCGTGCAACGGGTACACCGCCCATGATCCGCTGGCTACTCGCGCTGTGCCTGGTCGCGCTGCCGGGGGTGGGGACGGCGCAGGTCTATACCTACGTCGACGCCCAGGGCAATCGCGTCTTCACCGATCAACCGCGTCCCGGCAATGCCCAGAAAGTCCAACTGCCGCCCGCCAACCGGATGGCAACACCGCCCTCCGGCGCAGCCTCGGCGTCGGCGCCTGAAAAAAAGCCCGATCCCATGTTCCGTTACGAAATGCTGCGACTGTTGATCCCTGAACCGGATGCCACGATACGCAGCACAGCGGGGGAACTGATCGTCACGGTCACCAGCGAACCCGGTTTGCAAAAAGGCCACCGCTACCGCCTGCTACTGGATGGCAACCCCACAGGCGAACCGGGACCCAGCCCAGTGTTCGCGCTGAGCAACATTGATCGGGGCAGCCATCATCTGGCGGTAGAGATTCTCGATGAGCAGGGCCGTATCGTCGAACGTACCGCCAACCAGCCCTTCCACATGCAGCGCATCTCCCTGGCGCAGAAACGCCGCATCAAACCCTGCGCCACCGCCGACTACGGCCAGCGTCCCGAATGCCCCCTCACCGACAAGCCCGCAGAAGAGCAAAGCAGCATCCTGCCGTTCTTCTAACGCCCGCCTGGATGGCGCACTATATTGGTGCAAGTGTCTGCACCCTACTCAAATTCCAGCCCATTTTGGTTCGAAAGTACCCGAAAAAGCTGGCAGAACGCCACGCAATCGGGCGAAAAAGGTTCGTTTGAGGCTCTAAACGCTTCTTTTCGGAGCCTTGGTTTGGTTTTTGCATTTTCCTTGTATCGGCGCGTCATACGCGTGCTTGCTTACGCTCCAAAAGAGGTCCTGATGACCATTAGCGACGCACTACACCGCTTGCTACTCGATAACCTCACCACCGCAACCATCCTGCTCGATGCCGAACTGCGGCTCGAGTACATGAACCCGGCGGCAGAGATGCTGCTGGCCGTCAGCGGCCAGCGCAGCCACGGGCAGTTCATCAGCGAGCTGTTCACCGAATCGGCCGAGGCGCTCAACTCCTTGCGCCAGGCAGTGGAACAGGCGCACCCGTTCACCAAGCGCGAAGCGATGCTCACCGCCCTGACCGGCCAGACCCTGACCGTGGATTACGCGGTAACACCGATCCTGAACAACGGTGCCACGCTGTTGCTGCTGGAGGTGCACCCCCGTGATCGCCTGCTGCGCATCACCAAGGAAGAGGCTCAGTTGTCCAAGCAGGAAACCAGCAAGATGCTGGTGCGCGGCCTGGCCCATGAGATCAAGAACCCCCTCGGCGGGATTCGCGGCGCGGCGCAACTGTTGGCCCGGGAGCTGCCCGAAGAAAGTCTCAAGGACTACACCAACGTCATCATTGAAGAAGCCGACCGCTTGCGCAATCTGGTGGATCGCATGCTCGGCTCCAACAAGCTGCCGTCCCTGGCGATGTGCAACGTTCACGAAGTGCTGGAGCGCGTCAGCAGCCTGGTGGAAGCCGAGAGCCAGGGGTGCATCACCTTGGTGCGCGACTACGACCCGAGCATTCCCGATGTGTTGATCGATCGCGAGCAGATGATCCAGGCGGTGCTGAACATCGTGCGCAACGCCATGCAGGCCATCAGCAGCCAGAACGAGCTGCGCCTGGGCCGCATCAGCCTGCGCACCCGCGCCATGCGCCAGTTCACCATCGGCCATGTGCGTCATCGCCTGGTGACCAAGATCGAAATCATCGACAACGGCCCGGGCATTCCCGCGGAATTGCAGGAAACCATCTTCTTTCCCATGGTCAGCGGCCGCCCTGACGGTACCGGGCTGGGCCTGTCCATTACCCAAAACATCATCAGTCAGCATCAGGGCTTGATCGAATGTGAGAGCCATCCCGGCCACACCACCTTTTCGATCTTCCTGCCACTGGAACAAGGAGCCACATCGACATGAGCCGTAGTGAAACCGTGTGGATCGTCGATGACGACCGTTCTATCCGTTGGGTCCTGGAAAAAGCCTTGCAACAGGAAGGCATGACCACCCAGAGCTTCGACAGCGCCGACGGAGTGATGAGCCGCCTGGCCCGTCAGCAACCGGACGTCATCATCTCCGACATCCGCATGCCCGGCGCTAGCGGTCTGGACCTGCTGGCGCGGATTCGCGAGCAGCACCCACGGCTGCCGGTGATCATCATGACCGCCCATTCGGACCTGGACAGCGCTGTGGCGTCCTATCAGGGGGGTGCTTTCGAGTACCTGCCCAAGCCCTTCGACGTCGATGAGGCCGTGTCACTGGTCAAGCGCGCCAACCAGCACGCCCAGGAACAACAGGGCATGGAAGAGGTGCCTGCGCTGGCGCGCACCCCGGAAATCATCGGTGAAGCGCCGGCAATGCAGGAAGTGTTTCGCGCCATTGGGCGTTTGAGCCACTCCAACATCACCGTGTTGATCAACGGCGAATCGGGCACCGGTAAAGAACTGGTCGCCCATGCCCTGCACCGCCACAGTCCACGGGCGGCATCACCGTTCATTGCGCTGAACATGGCGGCGATCCCCAAGGACCTGATGGAGTCCGAGCTGTTCGGTCACGAGAAAGGCGCGTTCACCGGCGCAGCCAACCTGCGGCGCGGGCGCTTCGAACAAGCCGACGGCGGCACCTTGTTCCTCGACGAAATCGGCGACATGCCGGCTGACACCCAGACCCGGCTGTTGCGCGTGCTGGCGGACGGCGAGTTCTATCGGGTGGGCGGTCATACACCGGTCAAGGTCGATGTACGCATCATCGCCGCGACCCACCAGAACCTGGAAACCCTGGTCCACGCGGGCAAATTCCGCGAAGACTTGTTCCATCGCCTGAATGTGATCCGCATTCATATCCCGCGCCTGGCGGACCGTCGCGAAGACATCCCGACCCTGGCCCGGCACTTCCTCAGCCGCGCGGCCCAGGAGCTGGCGGTAGAGCCCAAACTGCTCAAGAGCGAAACCGAGGAATACCTCAAGAACCTGCCGTGGCCCGGCAACGTGCGCCAGCTGGAGAACACCTGCCGCTGGATCACGGTGATGGCGTCCGGTCGCGAAGTGCACATCAGCGATCTTCCACCGGAGCTGCTCAGCCTGCCGCAGGACTCGGCCCCGGTGACCAACTGGGAACAGGCCCTGCGCCAGTGGGCCGACCAGGCCCTGGCCCGCGGCCAATCGAACCTGCTGGACAGCGCCGTACCGAGTTTCGAACGCATCATGATCGAGACCGCCCTCAAGCACACCGCCGGCCGCCGTCGCGACGCCGCGGTGCTGCTGGGCTGGGGCCGCAATACCTTGACCCGCAAGATCAAGGAATTGGGGATGAAGGTTGATGGCGGGGATGATGATGAGGGGGATGAGGGCTGAGCAGCCTTTAGCCCTTCACTGATCTTGAAGGCCAATCGCGAGCAGGCTCGCTCCCACAAAGGTTTGCGGTGTCGCGACTATCTTGTGGGAGCGAGCCTGCTCGCGATGCTTTTGAAGGCTTGATGCACCGCATCGATGCACTGAGAACCGCAATGGCACATGCGCCCCCCCGTCAAAACCAATCAGCCCAACTCGAAGAAACCGCACAAACAAAAGCAAAAGCCCCGAAATACGGGGCCTTGCGCATCATCAGCAGATTTTTTGTGACAAGCCATTTAAAACTGGCACGCCCCCTGCAATAACTCAATCATTACCCAGTTTCGGGGACCTTGGTACAGGCAGGCCGGGGATTCCCCATTTTACATCGGGCTCATCGAGCCCACTGTTTTGGGGGCCTTGATACAGGCAGGTCAAGGTTTCCCTTCTTTACACCCGGGGCTGCGCGTTTAACGCAAGCCCCTCCCGTTTGGGGACCTTGGTACAGGCAGGCCGGGGATTCCCTCTTTTATTGCTCTTGGAGACGGATCTCCAGCCGCCAGCGGTCATCGACCTCGCTGCCGGCCCACTCCCCCCGCAATGGACGCGCCGCCACCAGCGTCAGCAACAACCCTTTGTCACTCAAACGCACCCGCCAGTTCACGTCCTTGCCATTGAGTTTGAGCTGGCCCTTCTGCGGACGGCCCTCTGCCTGGAGCAACAGCGCCACCGAGCCGTCGATGATTTCCCCGTGCAGCTTGGGCTCGTTGTTGAACCAGGCCACCAGCGTCCCGTCGATCACTTCGACCTGTTGCAGCACGCTCGGCTCGGGCGTGGTCAGGCGACCGATCATCAGGCCGACCATCAGACCGAAGATCGCCAAAGACCCCATCACTCGAGGCAATAGCTTCGAACGCTGATCGGTTTGCGGCGTAGAATGCCGCTCATCTTTATCTGCGGAGCCGTGCATGTTTCACGTCATCCTTTTTCAACCGGAAATTCCGCCGAACACCGGCAACGTCATCAGGCTGTGCGCCAACAGCGGCTGCCACCTGCATCTGATCGAACCACTGGGCTTCGAGATGGACGACAAGCGCCTGCGCCGTGCCGGTCTCGATTACCACGAGTATGCCACCCTGCAGCGCCACGCCGACCTCGCCAGCTGTCTGGAGAGCCTGGGGCATCCGCGCTTGTTTGCCTTCACCACCAAGGGGTCGCGGCCATTCCATGATGCCAGCTTCGTCGCGGGCGATGCGTTCCTGTTCGGCCCGGAAAGCCGTGGCCTGCCGGCCGAGGTACTGAACGCCCTGCCCGCCGACCAGCGTCTGCGCCTGCCGATGCGCGAAGGCTGTCGCAGCCTGAACCTGTCCAACACCGTGGCAGTGGCCGTTTACGAGGCCTGGCGGCAGAACGGTTTCCGGTAACCCTGGCCAGAAACTTCTGTGGGAGCGAGCCTGCTCGCGATAGCGCTGTACCAGTCAACTCAATACTGACTGACATGACGCTATCGCGAGCAGGCTCGCTCCCACAGGTTTATACCTTGTGCTACAGCCGCGATACCGTTTACTGAACGGTCGCGGCGCCTTCTTGCTGCATGCGCTGCAGTTCTTGCGCGTACAGGGCATCGAAGTTCACCGGGGCCAGCATCAGGGCCGGGAACGAACCGCGGGTCACTAGGCTGTCCAGGGTTTCGCGGGCGTACGGGAACAGGATGTTGGGGCAGAAGGCACCCAGGGTGTGGCTCATCGAAGCGGCATCCAGGTTCTTGATCAGGAAGATCCCGGCTTGCTGCACTTCGGCAATGAATGCGACTTCGTCACCGTTCTTCACGGTCACCGACAGGGTCAGCACCACTTCGTGGAAATCATCTTCCAGGGCTTTCTGGCGAGTGTTCAGGTCCAGGCCTACGCTCGGCTCCCACTGCTGGCGAAAGATCGCCGGGCTTTTCGGGGCTTCGAAGGACAGGTCACGCACATAAATACGCTGCAAGGAGAATTGCGGTGCGGTTTCTTCTTCGCTGGCAGCTGTGTTCTGTTGGTCAGTCATCGCAGATCCTTCTTACTTTCAGGTTCTTAGTGGGGAATTCAGGCCTTGAGCATCGCATCGAGCTTGCCGGCGCGATCCAGGGCAAACAGATCATCGCAACCGCCCACGTGGGTGCTGCCGATCCAGATCTGCGGCACGGAGGTACGTCCGGCCTTTTGAGTCATTTCGGCGCGCAGTTGCGGCTTGCCGTCGACCTTGATCTCTTCGAAAGCCACACCTTTGTTCTTGAGCAGGAACTTGGCTCGGGAGCAATAGGGGCAGTAATCGCTGGAATAGACAACAACGTGGGTCATATCACTTCACCAGGGGCAGATTGTCGGCTTTCCAGCTTGCAACGCCACCGGACAGTTTGGCGGCGGTAAAGCCGGACTTCATCAGCTCGCGGGCATGAGTGCCTGCGTGCTGGCCCTGAGCATCCACCAGGATCAGCGTCTTGGCCTTGTGTTTTTCCAGTTCACCGATACGAGCGATCAGTTTGTCCTGGGGAATGTTCACCGCGCCGACAATGTGACCAGCGGCGAAATCCTTGCTCGGGCGGATGTCTACCACCACGCCGGTGTCCTTGTTGACCAGTGCCGTCAGCTCGCCAGTACTGAGGCTGCGACCGCCGCCCTGCATCGTATGGGCAACCAGCAACGCCAGCAGTACGACGAAGATACCGACAAGAAGGTAGTGGTTAGTGGCAAATTCAATCAGGTGAGCAACCATCGAAGGAGGTTCCAGGGCGTTAAAATGTCGGCCAGTATACACAGCACACAAGGCCGGCCAAACCCCGCCCGGCGGTGACGGCACCGGAACTTACCTTTAAACTGCCCGTCCCTTTTCCATCGCCTTCTTTTAATCAGCCACGAGTGGATTCCATGACTACCACGCCTAAACCTTTGGTCCTGATGATTCTCGACGGCTTCGGTCACAGTGACAGCCACGAATCCAATGCCGTGTACGCGGCCCGCAAGCCTGTGCTGGACCGTCTGTGGGCCACCGTGCCGAACGGCCTGATCTCCGGCAGCGGCATGGACGTCGGCCTGCCCGACGGACAGATGGGCAACTCCGAAGTCGGCCACATGAACCTCGGCGCGGGCCGCGTGGTGTATCAGGACTTCACCCGCGTGACCAAAGCGATCCGCGACGGCGAGTTCTTTGAAAACCCGACCATCTGCGCTGCTGTGGATAAAGCCGTGGCTGCTGGCAAAGCCGTGCACTTCATGGGCCTGCTGTCCGATGGCGGCGTGCACAGCCACCAGGACCACCTGATCGCCATGGCCGAACTGGCCTTCAAGCGCGGTGCCGAAAAAATCTACCTGCACGCGTTCCTCGATGGCCGCGACACGCCACCAAAAAGCGCCACTTCGTCGATCGAACTGCTCGACAGCACCTTCCAGGCTCTCGGCAAGGGCCGTATCGCCAGCATCGTCGGCCGTTACTACGCCATGGACCGCGATAACCGCTGGGACCGGGTGTCCCAGGCCTACAACCTGATCGTCGACGGCAACGCCGAGTTCAACGCCGCCACCGCCCAGGAAGGCCTGCAAGCCGCCTACGAGCGGGGTGAAAGCGACGAATTCGTCAAGGCCACCACCATCGGTGAGCCGGTCAAAGTCGAGGACGGCGATGCCGTGGTGTTCATGAACTTCCGCGCCGACCGTGCCCGCGAGCTGACCCGCGTGTTTGTCGAAGACGATTTCAAGGAGTTCGAACGCGCCCGCCAGCCGAAACTGGCCGGCTTCGTCATGCTGACCCAATACGCCGCCAGCATCCCCGCACCGTCGGCCTTCGCCGCCGGCAGCCTGGAAAACGTGCTGGGCGATTACCTGGCGAAGAACGGCAAGACCCAACTGCGCATCGCTGAAACCGAGAAGTATGCCCACGTGACGTTCTTCTTCTCCGGTGGCCGTGAAGAGCCGTTCCCCGGCGAAGAACGCATCCTGATTCCGTCGCCGAAAGTCGCCACTTATGACCTGCAACCGGAGATGAGCGCACCGGAGGTCACCGACCGCATCGTCGATGCCATCGAGCACCAGCGCTACGACGTGATCGTGGTCAACTACGCCAACGGCGACATGGTCGGCCACAGCGGGGTGTTCGACGCCGCGGTCAAAGCGGTGGAATGCCTGGACACCTGCGTCGGGCGCATCGTCGAGGCGCTGGAAAAAGTCGGCGGTGAAGCGCTGATCACCGCCGACCATGGGAATGTCGAGCAGATGTCCGACGAGTCCACCGGCCAGGCCCACACCGCCCACACCACCGAGCCAGTGCCATTCATCTATGTCGGCAAGCGTGGCTTCAAGGTCCGCGATGGCGGCGTACTGGCTGACGTGGCGCCGACGATGCTGATGTTGCTGGGGATGGAGAAGCCGGCGGAGATGACCGGGACGTCGATCCTGGTCTGACCCAACACTTACCAATGTGGGAGCGAGCCTGCTCGCGATAGCGGTATTACAGTCAACATCTATGTTGGATGTTATGGCCTCATCGCGAGCAGGCTCGCTCCCACAGGGTTCAAGGTGTTTTTTGGGCCAGTTATCACACAGCCCCAAATGGGCGTTTTTTTTGCAGCGTGGGGCGGGCATACTAGGCCGTCCCTTTCCCTGGTGTCGCCCGCCTCTATGCTTCGCGTTCTGATAGCCCTCGCTCTGACCTGCCTGCTCCAACCGGCCTTCGCTGACGAGCGTGCACAAACCCAACAGCAGTTGGACGCCACGCGTCAGGACATTGCCGAGCTGAAAAAGCTGCTGGGCAAGTTGCAGGAAGAGAAGTCCGGCGTGCAGAAAGACCTGCGCGGCACCGAGACCGAGATGGGCAAGCTGGAGAAGCAGGTCGACGCCCTGCAACAAGAGCTGAAGAAAAGTGAATCCGAGCTGCAGCGGCTCGATGGAGAGAAAAAAAAACTCCAGAGCGCGCGCACTGAACAGCAAAAGCTGATCGCCATCCAGGCCCGCGCGGCCTACCAGAACGGCCGGCAGGAATATCTCAAGCTGCTGCTCAACCAGCAAAACCCCGAGAAATTCGCCCGCACGCTCACGTATTACGATTACCTGAGCCAGGCACGCCTGGAGCAACTCAAGAGCTTTAACGAAACCCTGCGCCAGCTGGCCAATGTCGAAAAAGAGATTGAATTGCAGCAGGCCCAGTTGCTGGTGCAGAAAAGCAGCCTCGACACCCAACGCGAAGAACTCGAGAAGGTTCGCAAGGAGCGTCAGGTCGCCCTGGCCAAGCTCAATGAGGACGTTAAGGCCCGCGACAGCAAGCTCAAGGCTCGCGAGCAGGACCAGGCTCAACTGGCAAAAGTCCTGAAGACCATCGAAGAAACCCTGGCACGCCAGGCTCGAGAGGCGGAAGAAGCGCGCCAGAAGGCGCTGATCGCCCAGCAGGAAGCCGAAAAAAAGCGTTTGCGTGAAGCCCAGGCCGACGCCAGCGATGCACCGCGCAAACCTGCCCGATCAAGCCCTGGCCCCCTGGTTTCGGCAGGGGGTGAAACCTTCGGCGGCGCCTTTGCTTCGGCACGGGGCAAACTTCCATGGCCGGTCAATGGTCGATTGCTTGCACGCTTCGGCCAAACCCGCGGCGATGATACCCGCACCAAATGGGACGGCGTGATGATCAGCGCCACTGCCGGCAGCCAGGTGCATGCCGTGCATGGCGGTCGTGTGGTGTTCGCCGACTGGCTTCGCGGCGCCGGCCTGCTGGTGATCCTGGATCATGGTAACGGCTATTTGAGCCTGTACGGCCATAACCAGACGCTGCTCAAGGCGGCCGGCGATGTAGTCAAGGCCGGCGAGTCCATCTCTACGGTTGGTAACAGTGGCGGGCAGGATACGCCAGCGCTGTATTTCGCTATTCGTCAGCAGGGTCGCCCCAGTGACCCGACCCAATGGTGTCGTGCGCAAGGATAAGCGCGCCCATCCAACTCAGGAGTTCGTTCGACATGCTGCATTTGTCCCGCCTCACCTCGCTGGCCCTGACGATCGCCCTGGTGATCGGTGCGCCCCTGGCGTTCGCCGCTGAACCGGCCCCCTCGTCGACCGCCGCTACGGCCGCGACCACCAAGGCCCCGCTGCCGCTGGACGAACTGCGCACCTTTGCCGAAGTCATGGACCGGATCAAGGCCGCCTACGTGGAACCGGTGGACGACAAGCTGCTGCTGGAGAACGCCATCAAGGGCATGCTCAGCAACCTTGATCCCCACTCGGCCTACCTGGGGCCGGAAGATTTCGCCGAGCTGCAGGAAAGCACCAGCGGCGAGTTCGGCGGCCTGGGCATCGAGGTCGGCAGCGAAGACGGCTTCGTCAAAGTGGTTTCGCCCATCGACGACACGCCTGCTTCCAAGGCCGGCATCCAGGCCGGTGACTTCATCGTCAAGATCAACGGCCAGCCGACTCGCGGCCAGAGCATGACCGAAGCCGTGGACAAGATGCGCGGCAAAATCGGCCAGAAGATTACCCTGACCCTGGTGCGCGATGGCGGCACGCCGTTCGACGTGACCCTGACCCGCGCGATCATCCAGGTCAAAAGCGTGAAGAGCCAGTTGCTGGAGTCGGGCTACGGCTACATCCGCATCACCCAGTTCCAGGTCAAGACCGGCGAAGAAGTCGCCAAGGCCCTGGCCAAGCTGCGCAAGGACAACGGCAAGAAGCTCAACGGCATGGTCCTGGACCTGCGTAACAACCCCGGCGGCGTGCTGCAATCGGCCGTGGAGGTGGTGGACCATTTCATCACCAAGGGCCTGATCGTCTACACCAAGGGCCGCATCGCCAATTCCGAGCTGCGCTTTTCGGCCACCGGCAACGACCTGAGCGAAGCCGTGCCGCTGGTGGTACTGATCAACGGTGGCAGCGCTTCGGCATCGGAAATCGTCGCCGGCGCCCTGCAGGACCAGAAACGCGGTGTCGTCATGGGCACCACCAGTTTTGGCAAAGGCTCGGTGCAGACCGTCTTGCCGCTCAACAATGACCGCGCCCTGAAGATCACTACTGCGCTGTACTACACCCCTAACGGCCGATCCATCCAGGCCCAGGGCATCGTCCCGGACATCGAGGTGCGCAAGGCCAAGATCACCAGCGAGCAGGACAGCGAGTACTTCAAGGAAGCTGACTTGCAGGGTCACTTGGGCAATGGCAACGGCGGCGCCGACAAACCGACCGGTTCCGGCGCCAAGGCCAAGCCCATGCCGCAGGATGATGATTATCAGTTGGCTCAGGCCCTGAGCCTGCTCAAAGGACTGAACATCACCTCCGGCCGCTGAGATGGGCCTGCGCTTCATCCTGGGCCTGGTGTGCTGCCTGGCTGGCGCGGCCTTTGCCGCGCCCGCCACACCGGCACCGGCACCGCACAAGGCCTACCTGAGCCTGATCATCGATGACCTGGGGCAAAACCTGCCTCGGGATCGCCGCGTGCTGGCCCTGCCCGGCCCGGTCACTGCGGCGATCATGCCCGATACGCCACACGCTGCCGAACTCGCCCGCGAAGCCCATCGCGCCGGCAAGGTCGTCATGCTGCACATGCCCATGGACCCGGCCACCGGGCCGTTCGCCTGGCATCCGGAACTGCCCCTTGAAGAGTTGGGAAAACGCCTCGACGCCGCATTCGCCGCCGTGCCCTTCACCAGCGGGATCAATAACCACATGGGCAGCCGCATGACTTCCCAGCCGCGGGCCATGGCGTGGTTGATGGCGAACTTGCAGCAGCGACACAAGTTCTTTGTCGACAGCCGCACCAGCGCCCAGACAGTCGCCGCCGCCGAGGCGCAAAAAATCGGCCTCGCCAGCGTGTCACGCGATGTGTTCCTGGACGATGAGCGCACCGAAGCGGCCATCGCCCATCAGCTTCAGGTCGCCATAGAGCTGGCTCGCCAGCAGGGCTCTGCGGTGATGATCGGCCATCCCTATCCGCAGACCCTGGCCGTGCTCGAACGTGAACTGCCCAGGCTCAAGGCCCAGGGCATCGAATGGATCGACATCAAGTCGATGATCAGCTTGCGCAGCAATCGGGCGATGGCTGGGCATGGCAAAGATGGGGTTTATCGGTAGCGGTTGGGCTCGATCTCAAACCGCGGCGCCGCTATCGCGAGCAGGCTCGCTCCCACAGTGATCCATGGTGAACACATTATTTGCAGACACCCACAATACCTGTGGGAGCGAGCTTGCTCGCGATGACGGCTGTACATTCAACATCTCTTCAAGCTGACCCACCGCTTTCGCGAGCAAGCTCGCTCCCACAGATTTGCGCATTCGGAACCGAATCGGCGATCAGAGATACCGCGCCATGATCGCGTCCACCGCACCTTCCTTGCGCAGTTCATCCAGGGCCGCTTGAAGGCGGGCGACCACGTCGTCGGGCACGTTTTTGTTCAACGCCAGGTACAACTCGGCACTGTTGAACCGTAGCACGGTCTTGAGATCGTTCACCCCTTCCTCACGCGCCAGATAGCGCCCGGCCGGATCCCCGGTGGCCCACAGATCGATTTGACCATTGACCAGCTTCCTGGCGTTGTCCTGATCGCGCAACACGACAATCGGGTTCAGCCCTTGCTTGGCCAAGGTCTCGGCAATCGCGTCACCCTTGTAAGCCCCGATCCTGTATTGACGCGCCTGCTCCAACGAGTCCAGGGAAATCTTGCTGTCAGCCTTGGCGAGCATGATCCAGTCGTCCGGGCCAATCGGGCCGACCCATTTGAAGAGTTTTTCACGCTCGGGCAATCGCGCTGTGACAAACACGCCGTACCCGGGATTATCCAGGGCCAGTTTATAAATTCGCTCCCACGGGAAACGCAGTGTCAGGCTGTAGCTGATATCGGCACGTTTGAATATCTCGCGGACAATATCCACCGCGATGCCATTGATGTTCTCGTCCTGAGCGAAGTTTTTGCCATTCTTGGCCATGTTGTAGGGCGGGAAGTTTTCCGTCAGCAACACCAGGCCGACGTCACGGCGATCTTGAGCTTGTGCCCCGTTGACGAACAACAAAGAGGCACTGGCAAGAACCAAAAGAATGCGTCTGAACATGTCTGCTACCCGAATCCATGGCGTGCCCAAGAGTGCCTCGGGCCTGCGAGCATGTCCACAGCCCTTTGCTGCCCAGGCGGCTCAACGACTCAAAATATAAAACAGCACTCTCACCGTTGAGGTAACTATTTACCGCCAACCGTCGGCCCCTACCTGATTAATTAGAGAACACCGGCCACTGCCGGTTTTCATTCAACTAACCAAAGGTGTCACTCGATGAAATCGATCTCCTTTCTGCTGACCGGCCTGCTCTGCTCGCTGAGTTTGCAGGGTATCGCCCACAGCCAGGACTTTGGCGAAGGCATGCAAAATTTTACGGCCTCTAAGGTCCTTGAAAACGCGGATGGATCACACAACCACTGGCGGGGCGTCGGACGCCTGTTTATCGACGGCTCTTGTACCGCGACGCTCCTCGACACTCAGGATGCATCGGTACCCCAACCAACACCCGCCTATGTACTCACTTCAGGACACTGTATCGAAAAAGGCAACGGCAACATCGTGACGGATAAACCGGTCAGCGGGGTCATGCAGTTCGATTACTTCGCCGACACCGAATTATTCAAAACCTACGCGCTGAAAAAGGTGGCATGGCGCAGTATGCAAGGCGTTGATCTGGCGATCATAGAATTGGACGTCAGCCTTCAGAAACTCATTGAGGAAGGTATACAGCCCCTGGAACTGGCCCGGCAAAAGCCTGCCGACGGGACCGATGTGCTGATCGTGAGTGCCCCGCTGGGTTTCGACAACGCCACATTGCGCATGGCTGCCTGCACTTTGCAGCCTGCTCGGGAAATAGTGGAAGGCCCATGGGTATGGCGAAACAACGTGATGACACGCTGTCAGGATATAGCCGGCGGCAGTTCAGGGGGGCCGATTCTTGATCGTCACTCCAACGAGATAATAGGCGTAATAGGCACCGGTAACCTGGCGGCCGGTTTCGCTCCATGCGACGAACATGCACCCTGTACGCGGGTTGGGGATGTCTATAAGGCCATTCCCAAAAACGTTTATGGGAACCCGACGATCTTTCTCAACGGATGCTTTGTACAAGGCCACATTGCCAATGAGGCAACTTCCTCTTGTCCGCTTTATCCAGCGTTCACCGTGAGTGCTGATGCCAACGAGCCCGCAAGGTACAAGAGGCTCAAAAAACGGGATGACGGAACGATGGAAATTCCGACATGGGATTACCATTTCTCCATCAGCACCGCTTTTTATCGCCACAAGACCGTGCGCACTGCGAAGGACTGCGAAAGTGGCCATTATTACAGCGACGCAATAAGTTCTAACGACGCGTTTATCAACAGCGAGATCGGCGCCCAGCCCGGTTTCTATTTCCTTTGCATTCTTGGCGTTGATTCCGCGACTCAAGGCGCGCAGGTCGGACTCATCAAGAATGGACTGTCCCTTGTGGTGGAAGTCCTTGATGACACGCCAACGGCGCAGCCCGATTTGTCGATCAGCAGCGGAGTCGGCGTGGAGCTGGCACGCGGTAGCGAGTACCGGACCTACGCCGTCAAATTTGGCCCGCTGGACACCACAGATTGCTCAAGGGATGAGCAGTATCTGACCCACACCTACATGGATTTCTGGTTTCCGGATGCAGAACTGCCGCTGAAATTCTGCACAATCGCCTACGACAAATCAGGACAGGCATCCGAGCCGAGGGTTGACGTACTGAGCCCTGCGACAGGGGCGCAAAACGCAACCCCCGTCGCCTCCTGAGGGGAGCATCGGGTCTCGCCTGTGCCCGCTTATCGAATGACGATTCCGCGCTGCGCCATGTAAGCCTTGGCTTCCGGCACCGTGTATTCGCCGAAGTGGAAAATGCTCGCCGCCAGTACCGCACTGGCATGGCCTTCAAGGATGCCATCGGCCAGGTGCTGCAGGTTGCCGACGCCGCCGGAGGCGATGACCGGAATGCCCAAGGCATCGCTGATGGCGCGGGTGACGCCCAGGTCGAAACCGTTTTTCATGCCGTCCTGGTCCATGCTGGTCAGCAAGATCTCACCGGCCCCCAGGCCTTCCATCTTCTTCGCCCATTCCACGGCGTCCAGGCCGGTGGGTTTGCGCCCACCGTGGGTGAAGATCTCCCAGCGCGGGGTTTCGCCCGGGCCGGACACTTTCTTGGCATCGATGGCCACGACAATGCACTGCGAACCAAAACGCTGGGCCGCTTCGCCGACGAATTCCGGGTTGAACACCGCGGCGGTGTTGATCGACACCTTGTCCGCACCGGCGTTGAGCAGGTTGCGGATGTCCTGCACGGTGCGCACGCCACCGCCCACGGTCAGCGGGATGAACACCTGGCTGGCCATGCGCTCGACGGTATGCAGCGTGGTATCGCGGCCGTCTACGCTGGCCGTGATGTCGAGGAAGGTAATCTCGTCCGCGCCCTGCTCGTCATAGCGACGGGCGATTTCCACCGGGTCGCCGGCGTCGCGGATGTTCTCGAACTTGACGCCCTTGACCACCCGGCCGTTGTCCACGTCCAGGCAAGGGATGATGCGTTTGGCCAGCGCCATGGTCAGTCCTCAGCCTTTGTAGGAATCGCAGAAGGCCTGGGCCTCAGCGACATCCAGCGTGCCTTCGTAGATCGCGCGACCGGTGATCGCGCCGATGATGCCAGGCGCCTTGGCGTCGAGCAGCGCCTTGATGTCGCCCAGGTTATGGATGCCGCCGGAGGCGATCACCGGAATCTTCGTGGCGGCGGCCAGGGCGGCGGTGAACGGAACGTTGCAGCCCTGCATCATGCCGTCTTTGGCGATGTCGGTGTAGACGATGGCAGACACCCCATCGGCCTCGAAACGCTTGGCCAGGTCAATCACCTGCACGGTACTGACTTCAGCCCAACCGTCAGTGGCGACGAAACCGTCCTTGGCATCCAGGCCAACGATGACCTTGCCCGGGAAGGCGCGGCAAGCCTCAGCGACAAACGCCGGGTCTTTCACCGCCTTGGTGCCGATGATCACATAGCTCACGCCAGCCTTGACGTAGTGTTCGATGGTTTCCAGCGAGCGGATACCGCCGCCGATCTGGATCGGCAGGTTCGGGTAGCGCTTGGCAATGGCCGTGACCACTTCGCCGTTCACCGGCTGCCCTTCGAAGGCACCGTTCAGGTCAACCAGATGCAGGCGACGGCAGCCGCCCTCCACCCACTTGGCGGCCATGCTCACCGGGTCATCGGAGAACACCGTGGAGTCTTCCATCCGGCCCTGACGCAGACGTACGCAAGCGCCGTCCTTGAGATCGATAGCGGGGATAATCAGCATCTGGCAAACCTTCAAATTCGAATGTTCAGCTTGGCTCGGAAATCAGTTTTTCTCGAGCGCCCACAAGTCGCTTTCGATGCTTTCGAACCTTTCTTTAAGGTGCGTCTGCACATCGAAAATCGCCCTGTTGTAATAGTGCGGAGCAATTTCGCGGGTAAACAGCTCAAGAATTTCCGCCGCCTCGAACGAACCCAGGTCCAGTTCGAAACGATCCTCCATGAACCGTTGGATCTTGAGGTTCGCCTCACTTTCCTGCTCGGGCGTGAGGGTGAGGATCGGCGGTTTCTTGCGGGCCATTACCAGCGCCCGTCCCACGCGGCGAAGTTCTGCAGCAACTGCAGGCCATGGGTATGGCTCTTCTCCGGATGGAACTGCACGGCGAAGCGCGAACCGTCGGCCAGGGCCGCGGCGAAGTCGACGCCATAGTGACCGCCGCCCACCACCTGCCGGGCGTTACCGGCCGCGATGTAGTAGCTGTGCACGAAGTAGAAGCGCGCCAGATCCGGAATGTTGTGCCACAGCGGGTGATCCACCGTCTGCTTCACCTCGTTCCAGCCCATGTGCGGGACTTTCAGGTGCTCGCCGTCTTCGTGCAGATCCTTGCCGAAAAACTTCACCTGGCCTGGAAACATCGCGATGCAATCGACGCCGTCGTTCTCCTCGCTGCTCTCGAGCAAGGCCTGCATGCCCACGCAAATGCCAAGGAACGGACGATCCTGACTGACTTCATGCACAAGCGAATCGAAGCCCAGGCGACGGATCTCGGCCATGCAGTCACGAATCGCACCAACACCGGGAAAGACCACCCGGTCGGCTTCGCGAATCACGTCGGCATCGCTGGTGATCAGTACCTTGCCGGCGCCCACGTGCTCGAGGGCCTTGGCCACCGAGTGCAGGTTGCCCATGCCGTAATCGATAACCGCGACCGTCTGCATTACAGGACGCCCTTGGTGGAGGGCATTTGCCCGGCCATGCGGTCATCGAGCTCCACGGCCATGCGCAGCGCGCGGCCGAAAGCCTTGAACACGGTTTCGATCTGGTGGTGGGTGTTGTGCCCGCGCAGGTTGTCGATGTGCAGGGTCACATTGGCGTGGTTGACGAAGCCCTGGAAAAATTCCTGGAACAGGTCCACGTCGAAGCCGCCAACGGTGGCACGGGTGTACGGCACATGCATTTGCAGGCCCGGACGACCGGAGAAGTCGATGACCACACGCGACAGCGCCTCATCGAGCGGCACGTAGGCGTGGCCGTAGCGACGGATGCCTTTCTTGTCGCCGATGGCTTTGGTGAAGGCCTGCCCCAGGGTGATACCGACGTCTTCCACCGTGTGGTGGTCGTCGATGTGCAGGTCGCCCTTGCTGACGATATCCAGGTCGATCAGCCCATGACGGGCGATCTGGTCCAGCATGTGCTCAAGAAAAGGCACGCCGATATCAAACCGGGCCTTTCCGGTGCCATCCAGGTTGATCGAGGCTTTGATCTGGGTTTCCAGAGTGTCGCGCTCGACAGACGCCTTACGTTCGGCCATCACCAGCTCCGCAAAATCATTGGGCGAAAAAGGCAGCCATTATAGGGGCGCGAGCGGCAAACAGAAACACGGGAGGTGATATCCCTGACGGGTTGTCGGCGATAGACATGTCCGTACAAGCAATTGTGGCCATCACCCAAAACAAATGTGGGAGCGAGCCTGCTCGCGATAGCGGTGGATCAGCCGACAATGATGCCGGCTGACCCTCCCTCATCGCGAGCAGGCTCGCTCCCACAAGATTCGCCCTCACCCCAGCGGGTTCGGGCTAGCGCATTACTGGAACAACACCGCCGTCTTCTGCAGGGTTACCCAGACACCCCACGCCAACGGAATGCCCACCACCAACCAGGCGGCGATCGCCAAAGGCTTGGTGCCCGGCGCGGCTTTCCACTCCAGCGAAGTGGTGCTGTCAGCGCCCTTGTCATGGCCCAGCGCCTGTTCGGCGGCCAGTTCGGCGTCGGTCATGAAGTACTTGTCGGCGACCGGACGGACCATCAGGTTGCACAGGAAGCCCAGTACCAGCAGGCCGGCGAGGATGTACAAGGTGATGTCATAGGCCGCAGCGCGTTCAACGCCGATGCTCAGCTGATATTCACGCAGGTAGTTCACCAGTACCGGACCCAGCACGCCTGCTGCGGCCCAAGCGGTCAACAACCGACCGTGGATCGCGCCGACCATTTGCGTACCGAACAGGTCCGCCAGGTAGGCCGGCACGGTGGCAAAACCGCCGCCGTACATCGACAGGATGATGCAGAACGCCGCCACGAACAGCGCGACGCTGCCCAGATGACCCAGGTTCGGGATCAGCGCGTACAGGGCAAAGCCCAGGGCGAAGAACACGAAGTAGGTGTTCTTGCGACCCAGGTAATCCGAGCAGGATGCCCAGAAGAACCGCCCACCGATGTTGAACAGGCTCAGCAGACCAGTGAAACCGGCCGCAATGGCCGCGATCTGACCCAGTTGCGCAGCATCCAACTGACCGAAAGGCAAGTCATTGCCGAGCAACTTGCCGCCGAACACTTCCTGCAACAGTGGCGATGCCATGCCGATGATGCCGATACCGGCGGATACGTTCAGGCACAGCACCAGCCATACCAGACGGAACTGCGGGGTTTTCCAGGCCACGTTCACGTGAACGTGACGATGGGTGATCATCGCGTTCGCGGCTTTCTTCGGTGCCGGGGTCCAACCTTCAGGCTTCCAGCCGGTCGGCGGGACGCGGTACGACAGGGCGCCACCGACCATGAATACGAAGTAGATCGCGGCCATGACCAGGAAGCTTTGCCATACGCCCACTTCAGTCGGCGAAGAGAAATGGCTCATCAGCGCTGCAGCCAGCGGTGCACCTACCATCGCGCCGCCGCCGAAGCCCATGATCGCCATGCCGGTGGCCATGCCACGCTTGTCCGGGAACCACTTGATCAGCGTCGAAACCGGGGAAATGTAGCCCAGCCCCAAGCCGATACCACCGATTACCCCGGAGCCGACCCACATCAGCCATATCTGGTGAGTGTAAATACCCAGCGCGGAAATCAGCAGACCGCCGCACCAGCACAAGGCCGATACAACGCCAGCCTTACGTGGCCCGGCGTGTTCCAGCCAGCCGCCCCAGATGGCTGCCGAGCAACCCAGGAAGATGAAGAACAGGGTGTAGATCCAGCCGAGCATCGAGATCGGCCAGTCACATTGGGATGAAAAGACTTGTGCGATGAAGCTCATGTCCGGTGCACAGGCTACAGGCTTGGTGACGCCCAGTGCCTTGGACAACGGCAACCAGAACACCGAAAAGCCGTAGGCCATGCCGATGCAAAGGTGGATGGCCAGTGCGGCCGGTGGAACCAGCCACCGGTTGAATCCGGGCTTGGCGATAATGCGTTCCTTGGAGAGGAACGCAGGCTGGGCGGCAAAGCCGTCCGCCGTGATGCTCGTGCTCATTATGTATCCCCCAGTTATTGGTATGGCTCGCCAGCCATGCATCACCCTCAGCCTTATTGCACGCAAAGCGCGACTGTATTTTCTGGTGAAGCTTCATTTTGGTGCGACATTGAGTCGCAGAAGGACGGGCGAACGGGTAAAGGTTACCATTTGCTTATGACAGAAAAGCCAAAGTGCTATCACCTTTTTTACATCTTCTGTCTTATCGCGCCATTGCACGTTTTCTGTAGGGCGTGAATCGTTTATTTTTCAGGAATTTATATGCCCATCGTTGTCGAGCAGTTGAATGACGCCACCTGTCGGGACCGGCAGGACCTGCACAAAATCTACCAGGATGCCCCGGCCTGGCTGTTCGAGCCGTTCACTGACGGCACACAATTGATACACAAATGCCTGGAGGACGGCGCGTTGATCGCAGCCCGCTTCAATGACCGGTTGCTCGGCGCCGCACGGCTGCAACGGCACCAGGACGTCTGGCACTTGTCCCAAATGTGCGTGCGAAACGTCACCCGTCGTCGTGGGGTGGCGGAACGATTGGTCAGCGAAGCACGGAAAATGGCTACGCAACACGGTGCCGAACTGAAGCTCTTGGCCCCATCCGGTCATCTGGAAGCCCAGGCGCTGGCGGCCAAATTGAAACTGGCACTGGAGCAGGCCTAGATCCGGGAGCTCAGCGCGACCCTCGCCACGGTTCCATGGCCCACAGGCCTGTCAGAAAGAACGATCACCCAACGCGCCATCAGGTCAGGGCGTTATACTCCCAGGCTAAATTTTGAACTCAACCTACAAGGACTCGCCCATGAAAGCGTTCGGCAAAATCCTGGGTCTGGTACTTCTCGGGCTGTTGCTGGTCATTGTGGCCTTGGGCTTTGCCCTGACCCACCTCTTCGATCCCAACGACTATAAAGAAGAGATCCGCCAGATAGCCCGCGACAAGGCCCACATTGAGCTGACCCTCAATGGCGACATCGGCTGGAGCCTTTTCCCGTGGCTGGGTCTGGAATTGCACGAAGCCAGTGTCGCCACCCTGGCAAACCCGACACAACCGTTCGCCGACCTGCAGATGCTCGGCCTTTCCGTGCGCGTGATTCCACTGCTGCGCCGCGAAGTGCAGATGAGCGACGTGCGCGTCGAAGGCCTGAACCTGCGACTCAACCGTGACAAGAACGGCCACGGCAATTGGGAAGACATCGGCAAGGCACCCGCCTCTAAAACCACGGCAAACGCCCCGGCACCGGCCGAACAGCCTGCCCCTGGGGACAGCGCCCCGGCGCAGAAACCGGCCCAGCCAACCCGCCTGGACATCGACAGCCTGACCGTGAACAACGCCCGGGTCGAATACACCGACGAGCAGGCCGGCCGGCAGTTCACCGCCGAAAGCATCCAACTGAGCACTGGCCCGATCCATGATTCCACCAACATTCCGGTCACGCTCACCGCATTCCTGGCCAGCAACCAGCCAGCCGTGCGGGTGCGCACCGAGGTCACGGGCGAGCTGCGCTTCGAGCGCGCCTTGCAGCGCTACAAGTTCGAAGACCTGAAGCTGTCCGGCGAAGCCACGGGCGACCCTTTGCAAGGCAAGACCGTGACGTTCGCGGCACACGGGCAGCTACTCCTGGATAAAGCGGCGAACGTCGCCGAATGGACCGGCATCAAGCTTTCCATCAATCAACTGCGGGCGTTGGGCGAACTGAAGGTCAATGATCTGGACAAGACCCCGCAACTGAGCGGCGGCATGTCGATCGCCCAATTCGACCTGGCGAAATTCGTCGACGGCGTCGGTCAGAAACTGCCGGCCATGGCCGAAGGCAGCTTGAGCAAAGTCGAACTGGTCACCCGTATTGCGGCCACGCCGACCAGCGCCGAATTCAATAGCATCAATCTGAAAATCGACGACAGCACCTTCAGCGGTCGTATCGCCGTGGAAGACTTTGCCAAGCAGTCACTGCGTGCGCAGCTCAAGGCCGATACCTTCAACGTTGACCGCTACCTGCCGCCAAAATCCGCCGAGGCCGACAGTTCCAAGGCGGCCCGAGAGGCGGAGGTCAGCAACACCGAAGCCAGTGCCATGGCGGGCGCCGGCAGCACACCGTTGCCGAGCGCGCCCACCCAGGGCGCCTGGAGCAACGACCGGCTGTTTCCGGTCGAACGCCTGGGCAAACTGGACCTGGATGCCGACCTGACCTTCGGCCAACTGACCCTCGATAAACTGCCGATCCAGAATGCCGCGCTCAAGGCCACCGGCCAGGGCGGCCTGCTGACCCTGGAAAACCTGCGGGGCGATTTGTACAACGGCAACTTCGAAGTCAAAGGCACGCTGGACGTGCGCCAGCCCACGCCGCAGTTGAGCCTGCAAACCCGCATCAACCGGGTACCGGCCGAGAAAATCATCGAAAGCCAGGGCAAGAATCCGCCCGTCAAAGGCCTGGTGACACTCAACAGCGCCGTGACCGCCAGCGGCAACAGCCAAAAGGCCCTGATCGACAGCCTCAACGGTACTGCCGGGTTCGTCATCAACGACGGTGTCCTGCTCAATGCCAACCTCGAGCAGCAATTGTGCCGAGGCATCGCCACCCTCAATCGTAAAACCCTCAGTGGCGAGCCCCGGGGCAAGGACACCCCGTTCGAGCAACTCAACGGCAATCTCACCTTCCGCAGCGGCGTGGCCAGCAACCCGGACCTGAAGGTCCGTATCCCTGGCATGACCGTCAACGGCAACGGCGATATCGACCTGCGTGTGCTGGGCATGGACTACCGCGTCGGCATCATCATCGAAGGCGACAAGAGCGACATGCCCGACCCAGCTTGCCAGGTCAACGAACGTTACGTCGATGTCGAATGGCCGTTACGCTGCCGCGGTCCGCTGGAGCTGGGCGCGAAGGCATGCCGGCTGGACAACGAGGGTCTGGGCAAAGTCGCCGCGAAACTGGCCGGCGACCGCCTCGGCGACAAGCTCAATGAGAAGATCGACGAGAAGCTCGGCGACAAGGTCAGCCCCGAGCTGAAGGACGCGCTCAAGGGGTTGTTCAAGCGATGACAGCCGAGCAGTTTTCCAGCGCCGTACTGGACTGGTTCGACCGCCACGGGCGCCACGACTTGCCTTGGCAGCAAAACATCACTGCGTATCGGGTGTGGGTCTCGGAAATCATGCTGCAGCAGACCCAGGTCAGCACCGTGCTCAATTATTTCGACCGGTTCATGGCCTCGCTGCCCACCGTGCAAGCCCTGGCCGCCGCGCCGGAAGACGAAGTGCTGCACCTGTGGACCGGCCTGGGCTACTACACCCGCGCCCGTAATCTGCAGAAAACCGCGAAGATCGTAGTCGACCAATATGGCGGTGAATTCCCCCGCGACGTGGAAAAACTCACCGAATTACCGGGGATCGGCCTGTCCACAGCCGGCGCCATCGCCAGCATCAGCATGGGCCTGCGGGCACCGATCCTCGATGGCAACGTCAAGCGGGTGCTGGCGCGCTTCACCGCCCAGGAAGGTTACCCGGGCGAACCGAAGGTCGCGAAGCAACTGTGGGCGACTGCCGAGCGCTTCACGCCTCAAGACCGGGTCAACGCCTACACCCAGGCGATGATGGACCTGGGCGCCACGCTCTGTACCCGCAGCAAACCCAGCTGCCTGCTGTGCCCGCTTAAAAAAGGCTGCCAAGCCCACATGCTCGGCCTGGAGACCCGCTACCCGATCCCCAAGCCACGCAAGGATGTGCCCAAAAAACGCACCTTGATGCCGATGCTGGCCAACCGCGAAGGCGCGATTCTGCTTTATCGTCGCCCCTCCACGGGCCTGTGGGGCGGTTTATGGAGCCTGCCGGAACTCGACGACCTCGACGACCTGCAACACCTGGCCCTGCAACACTCGCTGGAGCTGGGCAATCATCAGCAGATGCCAAGCCTGGTGCACACTTTCAGCCACTTCCAGTTGGCGATCGAACCCTGGCTGGTCCGGGTCCGGGAAACCGGCCATCACGTGGCCGAGGCCGACTGGCTCTGGTATAACCTCGCCACCCCGCCGCGCCTGGGCCTCGCCGCCCCGGTCAAGACCTTGCTCGAACGCGCGGCCGCCGTATTGAACGCAGGAGAGTTGCAATGATCCGCACCGTGATGTGCCGCAAGTACAAAGAACAACTGGAAGGCCTGGAGCGCGCGCCGTTCCCGGGCGTCAAAGGCCAGGACATCTACGACAATGTCTCGGCCAAGGCCTGGGCGGACTGGCAAAAACACCAGACCCTGCTGATCAACGAAAAACGCCTGAACATGATGAACGCCGAAGACCGCAAATACCTTCAAGGCGAAATGGAAAAGTTCTTTTCCGGCGAAGAATACGCCAAGGCCGAAGGCTACGTGCCGCCGTCCGAATAGGCCACCCAGAACCGGGGCGGATCGTAAGCGACGGTAATAATTAAATATTTTTTGATAACGTGCTTGACGACCCCCTGAAAAACCCGTTTAATGCGCCCCGTTGCCCAGATAGCTCAGTCGGTAGAGCAGGGGATTGAAAATCCCCGTGTCGGCGGTTCGATTCCGTCTCTGGGCACCAAATACCGAAAACCCCGATCAAGAAATTGATCGGGGTTTTTTATTGCCTGGGATTTACGGGAGCTGTGACGGCGCGTCGAGCTCTTCAACCTCACTGGGTGCCACATTGTTTGTGGTGGATTGAGATTCGAAGTGGTTGCCCTGAAGCTGTAGGATAGATCGCCTTATTTTCATGCCAGGAGTCTGCCCCCCCATGTCATCGGCAAACAAACAGCAGAAACGAAACCAGCGCGCCAAGGCGAAAGCCAAGAAGAACCGCATTCAGCGTGCTGCTGCGCCGAACGATTTCCTGGACCCGAACGATGAGCGCATCGATCTGGAATCCGTGGACCTGACGGAGCTATTCCAAATCATGAGCTCAGCTGAAAAGGTCAGCCAGAAGGCAATGTGCGAAGCGTTCCTGGCCTATCCACTGTTGATGCTGGTGCTGGAACAGGAAGGTGAGGACGAAGCGACCGACTTCATCATTACTGCATTGATCGAATACCGTCGCCTGACCAAAGGCGTCGATGAGCAGACCGCACTGGATTGGGTGGAGAGTGAGCAGTTCCAGGCCGATTATGTCGCCGCGTCCAAGGCGCTAGCCCAAGATCCGATCTGATGATCGTCCTCATTATGAGGACGTCGGCAGTGGATGACGCCATCCCGGGATAGCTCCTACAAGCCAGGGTCAGCCAAGATCAGGCGGCGTCAAACCCGTCCTGCAAGAATCGGACAGCTTTCCTCCCACCTAATCAGACTCGCCCTGCATCATCGAAACGTCGTCCAGAGCATCCTTTTGGTCCGCCCATTCTCACGGCTGACATTTCGATGACCTCACTTCTCCCCCTAGACGACCCAAAGCTTGCTCCTCTGATTAATGAGCTAGGTGAACTGATCCGCCAGGCTCGCCAGAAGGTGCTGCGTGCCGTCGATACACTTCAGGTTCAGACCTGCTGGCAGATCGGGCGGCACATCATCGAATTCGAACAGGGAGGAGCATTTGGAACGCAGTGCGTTCCGAATTGAGCTGGCCCCATTACCGCACACTTCTGCGGGTAGAAGACCCAAACGCCCGTCATTGGTACCTGACGACGGGCAAATTGAAAGCCGACAGCTGATGACCGCTCGAAGGTAAAAAATCTGTGTAAGATTGATGCGCTTTTTTTCCAGCAACGCTCCAGTCAACGAGCTCTATCCCGCATGTCACCGGCCGCGCCTCCCCCTTCTCTGATTCAGGCATTGCGGACCGAAACCGCTGAGCTGCACGTCGCCCTGGAAAAACGCTTGCCGTTTTTCTCCGAACAGTTGGACCTCGACCTGTACCGGCGCCTGATGGCCGCCTACTACGGTTTTTATAAACCGCTGGAACAGCGACTTCATGTCCTGACGCTGACACCGACGGGGTTGGACCAATCCCTGCGGATCAAGCTTCCCGTACTGCGGGCGGATCTCACGGCACTGGGCCTGGGTGACGGCGCTATCGAGGCACTGCCCACCTGCCGGGACCTGCCGCAGATCGATTCCCGTGCCGCCGCCCTGGGGGTTTCCTATGTGCTGGAAGGTGCAACCCTCGGGGGGCAGATCCTGCGGCGCAGAGTCGCCGAACAGCTCGGTCTTGATGCCTCCAGCGGCGCTGCGTTTCTCAATGTGTATGGCGAACTCACCGGTCGGCGCTGGAAGGACTTCCTTCAATATCTGGGCGACAGGAACCTTGGCGACGCCCAAACGCTCGAAGTCACACGTGCCGCCAAAGCGACGTTTACTCATTTTGAACACTGGCTGGACAGCCAAAAGGTATTGTTATGACCCCGGAAAACCAGGAAGCCTTCGAAGAACTGCTGGCCAATTGTGCAGACGAACCGATTCGCTTCCCCGGGGCCATCCAGCCTCATGGCGTGCTACTGATGCTGTCCGAACCCGACTTCGTCATCCGACAGGTCAGCGCCAACGTATTGCAATTGATGGGGCACGATCCTCACGGTCTCCCCGGCCAGACGCTGGACGCACTGTTCGGGCAGCAGCAGGCCCAAGCCGTCCTCAAGGCCTGTCGCGCCGATGCGGACGGGGACAACGCGCCCGTGGAGATTGTCGTGAACCAGCTGCGTTTTGACGCCCTGGTCCACCGCCATCAAGGCGCCCTGATCGTCGAACTGGAACAGCACCTGAGCGACTACCGTCCCGAAGGTGTCAGCGGCGAAGCCAACCTGGGGCGCATGCTGCAACGCCTGCAAAGCGCGAAAAGCCTTCAGGCTCTGTACGAAATCAGCGTTCGGGAAATTCAGGCCATGACCGGTTACGACCGGGTGCTGATCTATCGCTTCGAAGAAGAAGGCCACGGCCAGGTGATCGCCGAGGCCAGCGCGCCGTCGATGGAGCTCTACAAAGGCCTGTTTTTTCCGGCATCGGATATCCCTGAACAGGCCCGGGAGCTGTATCGCACCAACTGGCTGCGAATCATCCCCAACGCTGACTACACGCCGGTACCGCTGGTCCCGCAGTTGCGTCCCGACACTCAGACACCCCTGGACCTGAGCTTTTCCACCCTGCGTAGCGTCTCGCCGATCCACCGCCAATACATGAAAAACATGGGTGTGCTGTCGTCCATGAGCATTTCCCTGATGGAAGGCGACCGACTGTGGGGCCTGATCAGTTGCGGCAACCGTCAACCCCTGCTCGTGCCCCATGAAATGCGCATGGCCTGCCAGACCATCGGCCAAGTGCTGTCGCTGCAGATCAGCGCCATGGAAGCACTGGATCTGACCCGTCAACGGGATGCCAAGCTTGAGGACCTCAAGGTTCTCGCCACGGCCATGGCCGAGTCCAGCGACAATGTCTTTGACGGCTTGTCCCGCGAACCCCAAAGGCTGATGGACCTGACCGGCGCCACCGGCGTCGCGATCCTCGAGGACAACAAGCTGCACCGCCATGGCCAGTGCCCGAAAGCGGAGCAGATCCGCGAGCTGCATAAATGGATGCTGGAGACCGACCAGCCCGTTTTCTCCCACCACAACCTGAGCAGCGTTTTCGCTCCAGCCCAGGCCTATCAGGACGTGGCGAGCGGTGTGCTGGCGATCCACCTGCCCAAGCCTGTGGAAAATGGCGTGCTGTGGTTCCGCCCCGAGGTGAAGCAAACCATCCAGTGGAGCGGCGACCCGCAAAAACCCCTGGACCTGGAAAGCAGCGAGACAGGTTTGCGCCTGCGACCGCGAACGTCTTTCGAAATATGGAAAGTCGAAATGGCCGGCATCAGTACCAAGTGGACCCACGGCGATCTGTTTGCCGCCAACGACCTGCGTCGCTCGGCCCTGGAAAACGATCTGGCCCGGCAAGTCCACAAGGAGCGTCAGGCGGTGCAGGCGCGTGATGAACTGGTGGCGGTGGTGTCCCATGACCTGCGCAACCCGATGACGGTCATATCCATGCTCTGCGGCATGATGCAAAAGTCCTTCAGCTCCGACGGCTCCCATAGCTCCAAGCGAATTGCTTCAGCCATCGACACCATGCAACAGGCCGCCAGCCGCATGAACGTTCTGCTCGAAGACCTGCTGGACACTTCGCGCATCGACGCCGGGCGCTACACCATCCATCCCCAGCCGCTGGACGTCAGCCAGATATTCGAAGACGCCTGCTCGCTGCTGACGCCGCTGGCAACCGCCAAGGCCATCGATATTTCGTTCCACGCCGAACCCAATCTCAAGATCAATGCCGACCCCGAGCGGTTGTTCCAGGTGCTGTCGAACCTGATCGGAAACGCCATCAAGTTCACCCCCCAGCAAGGCAGCGTGGGCATCAGCGCGATGTCGGTGGGTGACGAGATCGTGTTCAGCGTTCGTGATACCGGCGAAGGAATCAAACCGGAGCAGTTGCCTCACGTGTTTGACCGCTACTGGACAGTCAAGGAAGGCAACCCGAACGGCACCGGACTGGGTTTGTATATTTCCAAGGGGATTGTCCAGGCCCATGGCGGTAAACTGCACGCCGAAAGCCAGCCAGGCAAGGGCAGCGAATTCAGCTTTACCGTGCCGAAAATCAACTGAGCCGGGCATCGCCCCCTAACAAACTGGAAACCGAAGCCCAATGGCCTCACTGAACAAACAGCAAAAACGCGCCAAGCGTGCCAAAGACAAAGCCAAGCAAATCCGCATGAGCGGACGTAAATCCATCCCCATGTATGGCGACCCGGCCCACGCCACCGCCCAGCCACCGGTCTACGTGCTCGAACTGTTCGCCAAGCTACGCGAAGCCGAGGCCCTCAGCCGCAGCGAAATGCTCGACACGCTGCTCGCGTCCCTGAGCGTGATGATCAGCGAACGCCCCGGCCTGCTGGACCTGAAAAACGCCGAGAACGAAAGCATGGCCGCCACCAACCTGGCCGCGGACATGCTGGTCGACTACCGCATGTGGGCCGACGACATGGATCGCGAGACGGCCCAGCGCTGGCTCAGCACCCCGGAGTTCATCAAGGACTTCAGCGAGGCGCTGGATCGTTATCGTCAGTTGATGGAAGAGCCCGCCGGCGAATAGAACGCGATCAGCCTCACGGAGAAGAGGACAGCCAGCTAAAACTTCCTATGGACGATAAAAACGCACAACGGCAACACTCATCCGATTAACCCTTCCAACCCCCAGCCAAAGCTGGCACCATCGCGCCTTTTTTTACGCGACTCCCCGGGATTTTTACCGGTAAACAGAGTTCGAACGGCCGTTCGGTTGTTGATGGCGCGACAGTCTGCTGCGCCGATGCGACAACCTGCCGCACATTCGCGGTTTACCACCCGTAGCGCTGTTGGCTGCCATTCGGACGCTATGCTAGCTTGGCCGCCTCGCCAGGAAGGCCGCCAACAGCAAGGGAGCACACACCATGAGGACCGCACATGGCCCAGGCCACGCCCGCGCTTGAAATCCGCAACCTGCACAAACGCTACGGAAAGCTGGAGGTGCTCAAAGGCGTCTCGCTGACCGCCCGCGACGGCGATGTGATCTCGATCCTGGGTTCCTCCGGTTCCGGCAAGTCCACATTCCTGCGCTGCATCAACCTGCTGGAAAATCCCAACCAGGGCCAGATCCTGGTGGCCGGCGAAGAACTCAAGCTCAAGGCCGCGAAAAACGGTGAACTGGTGGCCGCCGATGGCAAACAGATCAACCGCATGCGCAGCGAAATCGGTTTTGTGTTTCAAAACTTTAACCTCTGGCCGCACATGAGCGTGCTCGACAACATCATCGAAGCCCCGCGCCGGGTGCTCGGCCAGAGCAAGGCCGAGGCCGTGGAAGTGGCTGAAGCCCTGCTGGCCAAGGTCGGCATCGCCGACAAGCGTCATGCCTACCCTGCCGAGCTTTCCGGTGGTCAGCAGCAGCGCGCCGCCATCGCCCGCACGCTGGCGATGCAGCCTAAAGTGATTCTGTTCGACGAACCCACCTCTGCCCTTGACCCGGAAATGGTCCAGGAAGTACTTAGTGTGATCCGCGCCCTGGCCGAAGAAGGCCGCACCATGCTGCTGGTGACTCACGAAATGGGCTTCGCCCGTCAGGTTTCCAGCGAAGTGGTGTTCCTTCATCAAGGCTTGGTCGAGGAGCAAGGATCGCCACAGCAGGTCTTCGAAAACCCGCTTTCGGCGCGCTGCAAACAATTCATGTCCAGCAACCGCTAACGGAGCAGTACATATGCAGACCTACAAGAAATTTCTCCTGGCCGCTGCCGCCAGTCTGGTCTTCTCGGCCAGCGCCATGGCCGCGGAAACACTGAAGATGGGCATCGAAGCGGCCTACCCGCCGTTCAATAACAAAGATGCCAGTGGCAACGTGGTCGGCTTCGACAAGGACATTGGCGACGCCCTGTGCGCCAAGATGAAAGTCGAATGCAGCGTGGTGACCTCCGACTGGGACGGCATCATTCCGGCCCTGAACGCCAAGAAGTTCGACTTCCTGATCTCCTCGCTGTCGATTACCGAGGAACGCAAGCAGGCCGTGGACTTCACCGAACCGTACTACTCCAACAAGCTGCAATTCATCGCACCGAAGGCCACCGAAGACTTCAAGACCGACAAGGCCTACCTGAGCGGCAAGACCATTGGCGCACAACGCGCCACGCTGGCCGGCACCTGGCTGGAAGACCGCAACATGGAAGATGACTACAACGTAAAGGTCACGCTCTACGATACCCAGGAAAACGCTTACCTGGACCTGCTCTCGGGCCGCGTTGACGCCATCCTGGCGGACAAATACGTGCAATACGAATGGCTCAAGAGCAAAGACGGCGCCGCCTTCGAATTCAAAGGCGACCCAGTGGTGGAAAGCGACAAGATCGGTATCGCCGTGCGCAAGGGTGACGACGAACTGCGCAACAAGCTGAACGCCGCGCTCAAGGAAATCGTTGCCGACGGCACCTATAAAAAGATCAACGACAAGTACTTCCCGTTCAGCATCTATTGATACTGACGTGCCTGGCCGGCGCCGCTTCATTGCGGCGCCGGCCCTTAGCAAAGCCTGCCGCGATATGAACACACACCCATGATGATCGATCTCTACGGATTCGGCCCGGCGCTCGCCGCTGGCGCGCTGATGACCGTCAAACTGGCGCTCTCGGCCCTCTGCCTGGGGCTGGTGCTCGGCTTGCTCGGCGCCTTGGCCAAGACTTCCCCGTACAAGCCGCTGCAATGGCTGGGCGGCACTTATTCGACACTGGTTCGCGGCATCCCCGAATTGCTCTGGGTGCTGCTGATCTACTTCGGCACCGTCAATCTCATGCGTGCCCTGGGCGAATACTTCGGTAACCCGGACCTTTCCCTCAACGCCTTCGCCGCCGGGGTCATCGCCCTGGGCCTGTGCTTTGGCGCCTACGCCACGGAAGTATTCCGCGGCGCGATCCTGGCCATTCCCAAGGGCCATCGCGAAGCTGGCGTGGCGCTGGGGTTGTCCAAGTGGCGGATCTTCACTCGGCTGATCATGCCGCAGATGTGGCGCATCGCCCTGCCCGGGCTGGGCAACCTGTTCATGATCCTGATGAAAGACACCGCGCTGGTGTCGGTGATTGGCCTGGAAGAGATCATGCGGCACGCGCAAATCGGCGTGACCGTGTCCAAGCAACCGTTCACCTTCTATATGGTGGCCGCGTTCATGTACCTGGGCCTTACCGTGCTGGCCATGATCGGCATGCATTTTCTGGAACGACGTGCCGCTCGCGGCTTTGCCAGGAGCACCCAATGAACTGGGAAGTCATCATCAAGTGGCTGCCGAAACTGGCCCAAGGCGCGACACTGACCCTGGAGCTGGTCGCCATCGCCGTGATCGCCGGTCTGCTGCTGGCGATTCCGCTGGGCATCGCCCGCTCCTCACGCCTGTGGTACGTGCGGGCGTTACCCTACGCCTACATTTTCTTTTTCCGTGGCACGCCGTTATTGGTTCAGCTGTTTCTGGTCTACTACGGTCTGGCGCAGTTCGACGCCGTGCGCAGCAGTTCGCTGTGGCCCTATCTGCGGGATCCGTTTTGGTGCGCCACGGCCACCATGACCCTGCACACCGCCGCCTACATCGCCGAGATCCTGCGCGGCGCGATCCAGGCCATCCCTCGTGGTGAAATCGAGGCCGCGCGAGCCCTGGGCATGTCCCGACCCAAGGCGTTGTTCTACATCATCCTGCCTCGCGCCGCGCGCATCGGCCTGCCGGCCTACAGCAACGAAGTGATCCTGATGCTCAAGGCCAGCGCCCTGGCGAGCACCGTAACTCTGCTGGAGCTGACCGGTATGGCCCGGACCATCATTGCTCGGACCTACCTGCCGGTGGAAATCTTCTTCGCGGCCGGCATGTTCTACCTGCTGATGGCGTTCGTGCTGGTGCAGGGCTTCAAACAGCTGGAGCGCTGGTTGCGCGTCGATGCCTGCCAAGGGCGCTGACAGCGGCGTGTTGACGGGCGAGGCGCTACTCGCCCGTTTCACCGCGCTGGATGCTTTTCTCACAACGCACCAGGCATTGTGGAAACCGCGTCCGTTCACCCATCTGCAGCTGCCGTGGGAACGGTCCTACCCTGAGCTGGCCCAATGGCTACGCCAGCGTTCGCTGGAAGACGCGGAAAACGACCATCACCAACCCTGGCTGATTCAACATGCACCCGCGCCATTTCCAGAACTGGCGGCCACTTCCCATGCCTTGAGCGTCGTCGCAGAACTGCCGGGCAAAGAGCTCGAAACCGCCGCCCATCGCCTCAGCGTCGACGTGCCAGGGCGCAAATGGCAGCAAATCGAAGCCTTCGCCAGCCGCCTGCACTTCGCTACCAAACCGACCCACTGGCTCGATTGGTGCGCCGGCAAAGGTCATCTTGGCCGACGCTTGCTGCAGGCTGAACAACAACTGACTTGCCTGGAATACGACCCAGCCCTGATCGCCAGCGGCCAGCAACTGAGCCAACGCCACCGTCTGCCCGCCACGCACTTGCAGCAAGACGTGCTGGCGGCAGAGGCAGGCCTGGCGATCCGCCCTGAACACACGCCGGTAGCCCTGCACGCCTGCGGCGACCTGCATGTGCGCCTGATGCAATTGGCGAGCACCGCTGGCTGCAGGCAACTGGCAATCGCCCCGTGCTGCTACAACCGCATCAATGCTGAACGTTATCAACCACTGTCCGACGCGGCCAAGGGTTCGGTCCTACAGCTAACGCTCGATGATCTCAGCCTGCCACTGACCGAAACCGTCACCGCCGGCGCCCGCATCCGGCGGCAACGGGACCAGTCCATGGCTCGGCGCCTGAGCTTTGACCTGCTGCAACGACAGATCCGGGGCCGCGACGAGTATCTGCCTACCCCCTCGCTCCCCAGCGCCTGGCTGGAAAAATCCTTCATCGAGTACTGCACCGATCTGGCAGCCCTGAAAGACTTATCCACAGTCGGCTCGCCTGACTGGTCGGCACTGGAAGCGGCCGGCCATCAACGCCTGGCCCAAGTGCGCAACCTGGAATTGGTCCGCGGCCTTTTCCGGCGGCCTCTTGAGCTGTGGCTGGTGCTGGATCGGGCGCTTTTCCTCAGCCAGGAAAACTACCGCGTCCGCCTCGGCACCTTCTGCGAAACGCCCCTCACGCCGCGAAATCTGATGCTGCTGGCCGAACGTCACTGACATGAAACAGCCTGTGGATAACTCTGTTGATGAAATTGTCTTGGATCCAATTAATCCGCGATTTTCTGCTGGAAGCGAGGCTGGTCATTTTTTGTTCATATGGATAAAAAACCATTAAAACAGGCATTTGCGAGCAAACGAGAAAGCTGTCACAAAATCGCAAGATGGCAGTCGCCCCACCCCGCCCGTTGTGCATAAGCGTTCAAGCAAAACGACATAACCGCCGAACTCAGTGCTCCCACACGCCAGCAATTGCGCCCATCGCGCCTGTGCAGTACAACAGCCTTTCGTATCGTGATTGACACAATGCCGACACACACAAGGACTGGCCGTGACGTTCATTTCCTACGCACAGAACTTCGAAGACATACGCCTGTGGCGCGCCCTCCAATCGGTGGAAAACGGCTTTTATCTGGACGTAGGCGCCAATCATCCAACAGATGATTCCGTGACCCGGGCGTTCTACGATCACGGCTGGCGCGGGATCAACATCGAACCGGTGCAGGCCTACTACGACGCTCTCTGCCAAGAACGGCCAAACGACATCAACCTGCAATGCGTAGCCGGCGAAAACGCCGACAGCCTGACCTTCTACACCATCGCCGACACGGGCCTGTCCACCGTCGAAGCCAGCGTCGCCCAACAGCACCGCGACGCGGGCATGAAGGTAAGCAAGCAGACCGTCCAGTCCCGCACCCTGACTTCGATCTGCGAGCAATACGCCCAGAACCGCCCCATCCACTTTCTGAAAATCGACGTCGAAGGCCACGAAGAAACCGTGCTGCGCGGCATGGACTTCAGCCGCTGGCGCCCCTGGATCATCCTCATCGAAACCCCATGGGCCCGCGACCAGACCTGGGAAACCCTCGTCACCGAAGCCGGCTATCACTCCATCCTGTTCGACGGCCTCAACACCTTTTACCTCGCCGAAGAACACCTGGCGCTCAAACCCGCTTTCGACATCCCCCCGTGCAACCTCGACGGGTTCCAGTTCTGCAAAGGCCACAAATTCAGCCACCCCCTGAACGAACCCGACCAACAACTCACCGCCGCCCTGCAACGCGCCGAACGGGCCGAAGCCCAACTCCATGCCCTGCAAAACAGCCGTACCTGGCGAACCTTGCAGAAAGTGCGCAACCTCGTGCGCCGCGCCTGAGCCGAGGCCCTGCAAAAATAGTCAGAATTCAGGGGTTTACAGAACGCACCCAATCGCTATAATCGTCGCCCACACGCCGGTATAGCTCAGTTGGTAGAGCAACTGACTTGTAATCAGTAGGTCCCGGGTTCGACTCCTGGTGCCGGCACCATACAAAACAAAGCCCTCGCAGAAATGCGAGGGCTTTGTTGTTTCTGTAGGTTGAACCTTCCTAGGAGCTGGATAAGACCAATATCGCCTTATCAGCATCCACAGACCAAACCTTGCCTGCGCTCCTACTCGTTACAATTTCACGTCAGTACAACGTTGACGGTCGCTTGCACCGACCTATAATGCACCCCAACACACCCGCCAAGCCTAGGTTGACCCAGTCAGCAAGCTCAAATCGTGCGGGTTTTTTTTGCCTGGAGAAAACTACATGAGGCCCTTCGACAAGCCGGCCCTCAGCGTAGAACAGCAATTGGAACTGCTAAAGCAACGAGGTTTGCACATCGCCAACGATGATCGGGCCATGCGTTTTCTCGAAGTGGTCACGCTGTTTCGTCTGAGTCCCTACATGCGCCCCTTTCAGGAGCCAGACCCTGAACATACTTTCAAGCCTGGCAGCACACTGAAGGCAATCGTCGATATCTACCGCTTCGATGGTTCGTTGCGGCGCATCACCATGGATGCCATCGAACGTGTCGAAGTCGCCATACGAGCGACTATCAGCAATCATATGTGCCCTAAGTACGGGCCTGACTGGATAGCTGACGCGTCAGTCTTCTCCTCGTCATACTCACACCCCGATCTGTTGCGTCCGTTGCGGGAGCAATTGATTAAGGAACGCAGCAAACTCAGACGTGATATCGACCGCATCAAAAAGGGTCGGCAAGCCGATGGGCTCCAACAACAGCGGATAGAAAACCGCATGCGTGACAACTACTTCCGATATTACGGTGCAACCTATGCCTCCCCTGAGCTGCCACCCGCTTGGGCGGTCCTGGAAGAGCTCAGCCTTGGGACGGTATCTACCCTCTTCAATGCCATAGGCAAAAGCGCCGACAAGAAAGCTATCGCCACCAGATTCAGCTTGCCCTTCGAAGTATTAGCCTCCTGGCTCCACACGCTGACCTTCATTCGCAACTGCTGTGCCCACCACTCACGGCTATGGAACCGAGAACTCTCGATTCGACCATCCTTACCTAAAGAATGGGCCATTCCCACTGCCCCCGCCGACCAGCCTCAGCCCAAACAGCGGCTCTACGTCGTATTGACGATGCTGGCCTACCTAACCGACTTGATCAGCCCAGACAGCCAGTGGAAGCTTCGCCTGGCCGAAATCATGGATCAGCAGGAACTGGATTATTTGAGGCTCATGGGATTTCCAAATGATTGGAAAGATCAACAGCAATGGCGCCTAGCGTAGAGAAACTAGAAACAGACTGCGGTTAATTCCCTGTTTCATCATTCCAGCCAAAAATCGTGGTCGGCCCCAACAAATTCCCAGAACCTTTAGGGCTACGCCACACCGTGGTGGTTCTCCCAAAGTGCGATTAGCGTCCGGCGGCTCGCACGGTCACAGCGATGTGATGGATGCCTACTTTTACCAGTGTGCCCACTGCGGCAACTCACCCCCTTTCATAGCTGCCCTGCAGCAACCTATCCGCTTGGCCATTTCCTTGCGCCAACCTGCGCCCGTCTCTTCTTCCGGAAAGAGACGAGCGCTCCTACCGCTGCTGCAGCCCACCTCGTACAAGGCTTTGCGGCATTTCCTCTCGTGACAATCGGCGTGACAAACACCGAGGTCACCAGCAACAGCAATGCAGATGATGGTGCCGCAGCCCAAGGAATGGGTTGCACCTGACTGACAGTCAGGCATGCCCCGGTCATCACTTCGCTGCCTTCACCCGACTCAGGATCTCGCGGCATTGGTCTCGTCAGCCAGTGCAGCCTCCACCCGCCCACTTCTTCAGAGGTGCTCAGGAGGCCAGGTCATGAGATGCCCAAGCTTCCGGTCGTAAAGAGCCGCCAGTCCCGCGTTAGTGGACAACCCTCACAGGTCGCAGGGGCCTTGATCCCTGATAACACTCAACATTCGTGGCGGGATGACGTGGGGAAAGTTTCAAAGATTTGGCTTCGACAGGAGTTTGATCATGGCATTGGTAGGTAGACGGGATGGGCGGAATTTTGGATATGGACGGCAACTGAGTTATGCCGGGCCACAGGCGTTGCGCGATCTGTTTGGCGGCGGTCATTACGGCACGGTCAAGGCGCACAGTGATCGCTGGCAGGCGTTTGTTCGTTGGTGTCGGTCGGAGGATGGACCGGGGTTTAATGATGCGCGAAAAATTGATCGGCAGACCTTGCTGGATTACGCCGGGCATCTGCGTCAGCAAGTTGAACAGGGCGAGCTCGCCATCGCCACAGCGCAAAACCGGTTGTCCAGCGTGAACCGGACCCTGGCAGCGCTTCGCGGTGATCAGCATGTGAAAGTGCCGAGTCCGAGCAAGGCGCTAGGGACGCAGCGCACCAGTGTTCGTTGCTCAGTGCCGCAAGGCCAAGACCGCGAACAGGTGAAACGGATCGTCGACGTGCTTTGCGAACATCAGCAGCCGCGCGCCGCAGCCATCGTACAGTTGGCGCGAACCACCGGCATGCGCATGCGTGAGACCATTTTGGCCGACCTGCCCCGATTGCAACGTGAAGCAGAACAACTTGGCAGAATCAACATCCAGGACGGCACCAAAGGTGGCCGTTCCGGAGCTTCAGCACCTCGCTGGATTACGGTAGATGCTCATATTCGTGACGCGCTGAAATTTGCCGATCAGGTCTCGCCCGACGGTAGCCGCAACCTACTTGCACCGGACGAAAGCTACCTCGATTTCCAACGGAGAATCGTTCGTCCTGCACGGGACATCCTCCATCAGTACAGCCTCAAAGGTTTCCACGAGTTACGGGCGGCCTATGCATGCGAACGCTATGAGCAAATCACCCATCATCCCGCCCCCATCAACGGTGGCCATTGCTATCAGCTCGACCGACGCCTAGATCAGGATGCCAGACTGCAAATCAGCTATGAGCTGGGGCACGGCCGTATCGGTGTATTGTCGGCTTACATCGGTGGTCGAATATGAGCACGGCATTCGATATGGAGCTTTTCCTGGCGGGGATCGTCACGGGGTCGCACTCCACCCGCCAGCGTCACCTTCGCCAAGCGAAAGTCATTCAAGTAGCAATATCCAAACGCTGGCACATAGACAACCCATGGGCTTGGCAGCGAAAACATTTGGCATGGTTTCTGAATCAACATTTGAACCAGCACGCAAAGTCGACACGCCACTACTATTTGTTGACCACACATTTGCTCACCCTCCGCTTAGGAAGATCTTGGCAGTTCAAACGTTAGTCAACGGTCAACAGCCGAGCATTGTATTCATCTAGAAATCAGGGGTGACTTAATGGGAAGTTTAACTCGGAATAAAAAGGCGAGAGCCAGAGGTATAAAAATTCTTGCTAGTTGATGCCTTTCCACGGAGCAGCCCAGTTCAAGTGGTAATGACCGTATTTGGTCGAGAATCGCCGAGCGTAGTGATCCGAATGCGAAACAATAGGCAGTTTTAGCCAGAGAACCTGTAGTTTTCTACGGGAAAACCACCGCGGCAAGCAAAGTTTGCCTCAGCGGAATTTATGCAAGCTACTATCCAGATACCTTATTTTCTCAGAGCAAAATTACAGCGCTTCCCAAACTCCTGATCCTTGCGCGCTAGATCATACATTTCTGGGGATAACGCTATGCTCTTGTTGATGTACGACAATGCATCTTCGGTTCGCCCGAGAGAACATAGGATCTTTGTCGCATTGAGCATAATTATTCTTTGCGCACTCCCTTCGACTGGCTTCAGGTTGATCGCAGTGCTAATGCTCTTTAGCGCAGCGTCGTTCCGATCAGTTCGCATTTCTGCGTAAGCTTTGTAGTTCCACGCCAATGAATCAGAAGTGTTAAGTAGGGTCGCCATCTCAAAATTGGTCAACGCTTGTTCAAAATTCCCGCTCTTGGCAAAGGTTTTACCAGTATTAAGGTATTCACTTGAAGCTTTCAGAGGCGATGCCTTATCGGCAATGACCTCCTGGGGTGTACTACTGACTCTAATAGCTTTAGCTTTTTCAAGAACCTCGTGAACATCAATAGCTGGCAACACAGCATTTGCCAGCGCCGCCAGCCTCTGCTCAGACTCTGGTGCAGGAGCGGTAATAAGCTCAAGATTGTTCTGTATAAACCTTGCTTTATTTGCCTCTCTATTTTGCTCAGACTCACTTTTCTTGATAAAGAGCTCTTCCTCTTTCTGCCTAAACTCAACTTTTTTGTTGTCCGCGTCGAATACCATTCGTTCGGACATATTACTAGAGTTTGTATAGTATGTAGCAGCTGCCAAGACGAAAACCGCGACTGGAATCGCAAGCTTAGACCACAAATCAATCCTGTAACTTTTTACAGCAAGAGAGGCTTTAGACGCTTCTAGCTTAAACTTTTTTTGCTCAAGACTAAGCTTCTCCATCTCTATATTCAGTTTCTTTTCATCTAGACTGATCGAAGGCCTTGGTTCTTTGAGCATGTAATATTGGACTTATGATTGGCTAAGTAAGGAGATGTGCCTGGCTAAAACAGATAAAGCTGAGAGATACAAGAGATGCAACTACCACCAAGGTTATTCATTACCGGCGGGGAAGGGAGCGCTGGTGTTTACACACTGTCTCCCAACGACCGAAACGGTAACGTTCGTACTGGCGAACCGGTACGACTTTGGCATGACTAGTCATGACGTTATCTCCATTTTTTCTCAGCTTGCTGCTGATAGCCTTTACACCCTATGTGTAAAGCTACGCATTCGAGTGTGGGCAGGATGGAGAGATCCGTTGGTGGTAGCTGCGGAGCAATCCTAACAGCCTAAAACACGCCTGTGAAGCGTTTTGATGGCACCGTGCCGCTAGTGCCATCACAAGCTGGATCGCAAATGTATGGCCGCTTTGCTGGCAGACTCGTCGCGCTGGTTCCGGACTGAGAATGTTCAGCGATAAGAGCGAAGAGACTGAGCCTCTGAGGCTTATGCCACGTCTGCTGAATCACTCTCGTCCTCCTCCCCCATCATCATGCGATAGTGCTCGGGGTACCCAGATACCGCAAAAACCTCTTTGAATTTCTCAATGAGTTTGTTGGGCTCCAGCCCCCCGAAATCAGTGATATTGATAGAGGTGCCATGTGATTCTCGGTTGACATAACGATAGAGCGACTTGAACTCCCCACTATCATTATTCTCCAAGCCCTCTAGGGCCTTCGACAAATCATCCCTCTTATGAATGAAGCCGAAATAGTGCTCCAGCACATTGCGCATCATGTTCGGCAGCACTGCCGGGCTTACCCTGCCCTCACTCGCATCCCTGATTACTTGCCAATACGTCTCGTAGTCATTTTTGATGTCGCGATGACCCAACGCTGAAATGCTGCTGAACTCGCCCTTGATGACCCGGAAGCATCGGTATTTTTTGACCACGGTTTGCCGACCATTTCTCAAAAGCTCGTGGAAGAAAAACAAGTTATGAGTAAGCACTAGGATCTGTTTGAAATTCGCCTCCGGACGAAGCACTCGGTGGTAAATGAGCGCGGCAACCTCATAGACATAGTTATGCGAAAGGCTGGAGATTGGGTCATCAATGACCACAATGCGGTTACTCAGTACCACCGGTGAGTCTGACTCGACACTACCCAAGCATAGCTCCAGAAAGTATAGGAACGTGACCAAGGTCTTTTCACCTTCGCTCAGTGAGCGGTAGACATCATCTATTACGTCGGGCCTGACGAGTCGGTAACTGGTCTGGTCTCCTGGCTCCTTCTGAATAGAGAAGCCGCTGAGGCCGATCGCTGAAAGCGAGTTATTGATATTTATGACTGACTCTTCGATATTGGTAATCTCCGACCGATGCCGTGAAATAGAATCTCGAATCGTAGTCGACTGCTTAATTAGTTGCGCGATGCTCTCATCACATCTCTGGATGCTCTCCTCCAACTCCTTAGTAACCTTTTTGTGTGCCGAAATGATCGGCTCAGCCTGCTTACGCATGATCAGCCACAGCTCTTGGGTTATATCCTTAAGCAACTGATCCTTTTTAAGGATCCTTTCGTTGTACTCGACAATTTTGAGACGCTGCACCTCGATCGTAACGTTCAGTCGCTCAACAATGTCACTGGTAGAAATGAGGGTTACGACCTTTGACGCCGAACCTCTCTTGTCGTTAATTTTCGCAACGTTATCAGCAAAGGCTTTGACCAACTCAGCCTTGGCTTTGACGAAAGCGGGATCCTCCTGAATCGCAGAGCTTCTGTAGAGTTCACCCTCCAGCGTCGTCAGCAACGAGCGGGTACCACTCTCGTACGAATCCTTAAGCAATTGGAGCGTTTCTATTTTTTCGTCGTAGCTTTTATCAAAGAGTTGTTTGACGTGGGACTGGAATTCATGCGGTAGCGATTGCTGACAGAGTGGACATTGCCCATCGGATTTGGCGACATAAAACATCGCGCCTTTCACCCAGTCCGCGTTCCCAAGCTTCTCGATCAAACCTGCCAGATAGGAATCCCCAGAAGGGGTAATGACTTCGCTGAAAATCTTATTGTTTTCAACCGCGGACGCGGTAAACAAGATAGGCCCCAGAGTGGATAGAAGCTCACCATCAGACGATTGCAGTGCATGCGCTGCTTCAGCTAACTCGCGGCCTGAACGGGTAGCTACCGAAGGTAGCGACATACTTTCCAGCTTGCTTTTCAGCTTGGCCTTGTTGGTGTGGAAGCTTTCAAAGCAGTAATAGAGACTGTCTTGGTTATATTCTTTCTTGATGTCCCATAGCAGATCCTTGTATTGGTTGTCCTCCTTTGTCTGTTGACTGAAGAGTTTTTGACGTTCATCAGCGACTGTCTGACTTATCAAACGCGTCTCTTCAAGGCTTTGTTCATCCTCACGGATGGCCGCCTCAGCCTCGATATTACCTTGGTTGAGCGTGAAGATACCGGGCTGAGTTTCTGAGTGAAAATTCTTCTCTACGAATGCCTGATTATAAACGAAGACCTGGTCTTGGCTCACCGCCGGATTGACCTGGCAGTGTCTGTAGTGGCCATGCGTAAGCTCCTGCAGATAATTCGCAATGGTGGACTTCCCACTACCGTTAAGCCCGTAAATAAGGTTCACACGCGTCAGTGGACCGAGCGTGACAAAGGCGTCAGAGGGATAGCTAGTGACGCCTTTTAGAGAGACCAGGTCAATCATGAGATCCATCCGTGGTGGAGAAACATTAAAGTACCATCAAATCTATACCATCGCCTGCTCCTTTTGCCATAAGCCTTTCGCATAACCTATCCCTATCCTCAGGCGGCTACTTTGAAGGCTGCGACATGGTTGTGGCTCTGTTGCATTAGCGAGTATTTTCGGACCTCTTCACTATCTGGCCGCCGCGACAGAGCGTGCCACCAGCAACAAAATATCAGTAAGCTGACTGAGTTATAGGCTTATGTCTCAATGGCGAAAAAACTCAACTTAATTAATAGAAAACATAAAGCAACTATAAAACCAACGCTATCTGCAACCCAGAGTTTATCTTCTACGCAACAACAGTTCCCACCCACAAAAAATTTGATTTTTTGCATCATGTACAACTATCATCATGGCGCATGCAGGTAGTAACATTATCTCAAGAATAAAATTTCAAGGAGCAGTTATGCCACAAAGCTTTGATTATTCGGCGAGTCTTACTTTGAGCTACCAAGCGAATCTGAAAAAAATATTACGCAAGTGGGGCCAAGACCACCGAAAGATCCCCCCTGGAAACCTACCTCATTACTTTCATGACCTTGTTATGCGGCTGCCAGGCTCACGAAGCCGCCGCATCCACCTAAGTGATACCATTCTTGAGTCATCTGAAAAAATACAGACCATTCAACCTATAGTTCGAAAACTAGAGAACGGAATCAGTGTTTGGCCACACTTAAGTCGAGGGTGGGGCAAGCTAAAAGACATCGACCAAATGTACAACGCGTGGAAAATTTCTCACTTCCACATAAACACTAACATTGAAAAAGACGGTTACGTTGAACGCTCAAAAGAAGTATTACTGGCAATTATTTGGCAAGACCAGGCATTTTTGATAGATGTACGCGACCATGGAAAATCGAACCCTGATCTTTGGTATAGCATTGACCTGATGGAAATCATATTAAGAAATTGGCCTGAATGGATGTATCAATACAGGAGCAACATCAAACAAAGCAACACAGACAGCTCTATTGCCACCACCAAGCAATTTCGGCAACTCTCCGCCAACAACCCGCTCAATTTATCAGACGGCAACACCTACATGCCTCCCGGAATTATAACCGCCGAAGGATTGTCCATGCTCAGCTCAATGATATACACTAGAACAATTACGCATAATTTTTTACTTATCCAGCAGGCTGGAGTCGAGGCGCACGACGAACTGCTAAAATATTTCTTCCGACACACGACTCCGCCGCAAAAGCTTGATATGTATGTGGATGGAATTTGGCCCTCCTTAACCGTAAAGGCAAAAGGATCGCCTTATTTAATGCCGTTACATCTTATCCGTGCTTTGGTAACCCCCTTAATTTTCAGAACTTCGGACATCCAAAAATTTCGCAGACAGTTTCATCCCGAGCTGTATGACAACTATTATTTCAAACCAGTATCTGCCCGCCTTCATTTCTGATTTAACGAATACTGCAGGGGGTGAGCAAACAGGATCTTCGCGCCCATGGATCTCAACCCCACAATGAAGCCTGTAGCTGATCACGATAACAAAGTACGTCGACGATCTGCTTAACTTGTTCGCGGTCTTGACCCTGCGGTACCGAGTGACGCCCCCTCTGTGCGCTGCATACCCAACGCCTTGCTCGGACTTGGCAATTTCGCATACTGATCGCCGCGAGTGCCGATATTAAGAGGCACGAGTAGATTGTCGAATATCTAATTGATGAGTACCTTATGCTCATAAAGGTGTCACTCCAGACAACGGATCCGTTTGGTAAGCCTTCCAGATCCAGATGCACCGTCAAGTCATAATCGAACGACTCTCTACGCTCGGAGGTCATTCTTCCTCCGACATCTAAGGATTATGAAGGCACCGTCCTATTTCACTTCAGGACTTTAGGTTAAAGGATTTGCCGTTGGCGGCATTGGCCATGCCGCGCTCCATCTGCACGTCAGGTTCAGGGCTTGTACATCGCATATTGGATCGCTCATGATGATGGCAAATCGACTTCAGACACCTGATTGTCGAATCTGGAGAAATAGATCGGCCGGAGGGCTGCATGGACGAAAAAGCTTCATCCCCATCGAGCGACCGCTTCAATCCTCTCAAGACACCTGAACAGTTCGTCATCCTGCCGCCCGATATTCGAGACGGCTGGATGAGCATCCGCACATATCAGGAAATCGCGAGCACGACTGACAGACTGCCTGATACCGGGCTGGAATTAATGATTCTGGGGCTGTTCGGTGAAGTCGGGAGTCTGCTGAGCGCATTCAAGAAGCGACAGCGTGACCGGGCAGCGTTCAAACGCTATAAAGCAATCATCCAGGAGGAGCTGGGAGATGTGCTCTGGTACTTTTCGAACCTCGCTACGCGCGCCCAGCTTGATCTTCCAACTCTAGCTCAGCGAGTTTTTCGGGATCTGGAGGATTGGGACATCGTCGAGCCTGCCGAACCCAGCCTTGGATTCGGGGACATGCAACGCTGGATAGATGAGCCAGTCTCCGAAGAAGACTTTAGCGTCCAAGTCCTCGCGCTCGCCGGCTGCGTGGGTGATTTACTCAACGATTTCAGGACCGGAACATTCACACGCAACCGCGACAAGCTCTCTGCCCACATGGTGGAGGTATTCCGGGCGCTGGTCGCTGCGGCGGACTCTGCCGATGTTGATATGGAGGCCGCCGCGCTTGAAAACCTCAAGAAGACCTTCAGTCGATGGCCAGCGGAGATGACCTACCCACCCCGCTTCGACGTCGACATGCCCAAAAATGAACGACTGCCTTCGTGGCTGGAGTTCTACATTGCCGAAGAGAGCGCCGGCGACAAGCAGTACGTCATCCAGAAGTGCAACAGGATCATCATTGGTGATCGCCTGACTGACAATAAGATGGAACGTGATGACTACCGCTTCCACGACGTGTTCCACCTCGCGTTCGCGGTCCATCTCGGCTGGTCTCCCGTCCTGAGAGCGCTTCTTCACCTGAAGCGTAAATGTGATCCTGAACTTGACGAGAACCAAGACGGTGCCCGGGCAATGCTCATCGAAGAGGGCGTGGCTACCTTCATCTTTGGCCGCGGGCTGGAGTGCGATTTATTCAGGAATGTCGATCACGTCGACTATGACCTGCTGAAGTCCATTCAGGATTTCGTCAGAGGCTATGAAGTCGCCCGGTGCGCACTGTGGCAATGGGAAAAGGCGATCCTGGATGGATTCAGCATATTCCGGCAGCTCTCTGACAAACGAAAAGGTTACGTGATGGCCGACTTCGACAATCACACGATCAGCTTTCGCGACGGCAATGACGACGATGAATAGCTATCGGCTGAGGAGTGCAGCTTAACGCGCAGGCCTCGGCGTTCCTTTAAACCAAACAATGACCCACATGCAGTTGAGGAGATCCACTCATGAGTAACGATAAAGCGTGCATCGTCTTCACGACAGGGCTAGATCAAAAGGCCCAGGAAGTGTCTCAACAGCTGAATGAAAGAGGCTTCGATGTGTGCATGGCTGAGGCCGAACAGGAAGAAGTCGAAGCCGCCCAGGCAGCACAGCCTGTCTCCGAGGAGATCCAAAGCTGTATCGACAACGCAGTGATCAGCATCTTCCTGATCCCTGAGGAAGGTTACGAGTGCCTGGAAGGGGCTGCCGGACATGCGGTGGCGTGTGGCAAAACTATCGTGGCCATCTCCGAAAACGTTGAATCACTGCCTCAGGTGTTCGACGATCATGCCAGCTCCGTACTTACGATCGACAGCCCACGACTGAGCGATGTCATCCAAGGCAATCAGGTCTGGGAGCGTGCGGACGGTAGCCCGAGCGCAGAACGCAAGATTGATCGGGTCAAGTGCCAATGAGTGATGTGCCGAATGTGTTCTCGTACAAACTTGTGAGGGACTACGGCTTTGCGCCGAACCCGTTCCACGGCATCTGCACGTTAGGGACCTGCAAACCGCAGATCAGGAGATCAGCCAAGGTCGGGGACATCATCGTAGGCTGCGGAAGCACCGCACTGAAACTGGAGGGAAGAATCATCTTCGCGATGAGGGTTTCCCATAAGCTTTCCTTCCAGGAATATTGGGAGCACGAGGCCTTTCAGATCAAGCGGCCAAACCTGCATTCAAGCAAAAGCATGGCTTATGGGGACAACATCTACCATCGCGATGGCGAGGCGTGGATTCAGGAAGACTCGCATCACAGCTTCGTGGGAGGAGAGGTGAACCACGAGAACCTTCTCCGGGATACCAGTTCGGACAACGTTCTGATAGGAGAAGAGTTCGTTTATTGGGGTTCGAGCGCAGTGAAGCTCCCTGACCACCTACGGCACTTCGCAGGGGAGGACCTCTACCCTCCTTCACGAAACTACCGAAGTACATTCACGGAAGACTTCCGGGCTGAAGTCGATACCTGGTTCAAGGCACTCGCTGATCGGGGCTGTCGAGGCCGGCCAGCTTCTTGGCGTTAGCCATGTTTCGATAGCGCATCGACATACTCAAGCGTCTCGGCCGGCAAGCTTTGCGCGGGCCCGAGACCTACTTCGCTTGCCCGGTCTTAAGCGCCAGTTCAACCCCTTCCAAAAAGTGGCGAATCAGCCCTTCGCTTTGCGGCCATGACTGAATCAAGGCCTGAACCCTGTCGACCACGCCCTCGGATCGGGAAGGCGCGCTATCGGGCGAATGTAAAATATGCAAAAAATCGCAAACTTTTAGCAAATTTTTACTCAGGAGCTTGCATTCACCCCGCTCCATCTTGGAAATCTGTGTGTAGTGAATTCCGGTGCTTTGGTGTAGGTATTGCAGGGTAAAACCCTTTTGTTTGCGCACCGCCTTTATGCGTTTACCGAGATCTGATGCGTTCATTTCGATTGAATAATTTGCTAAATATGTGCAAGATATTTGCACATATTTCTTTCCAAGGCGAGCACCATGGCTGTCTATGTTGATGCAGAAGGAATCCGTTGGCACGGTCGTGAATGGAACCATCTAGTTGCCGATTCGCTGGATGAGCTGCACGCCTTCGCAGACAAGCTCGGATTGAGGCGCAGCTGGTTTCAGTCCAAAACGCTCTACCCTCACTACGACGTCACCACGTCTGTCAGGACGCGGGCACTGGCGATGGGTGCGCACGGCGCAGACAGGGAAAAAATTGTCAGTTGCGCAAGGCAGATGCGATTCGAGATGATCCAAGCTCATCGAGATGCCGTCTCCGGCATCTAACTTATGGGAAGGGAAATTCCGTGCTGGTACCTACACCGCAGCTACCCTCGCTATCGATTCCTCAATACCGTCTGAAAGCTGGCGGCACCAACCGGTTTCAGACCGACGAAGGTGGATACCAGAAGCTGAAGTTCGGTTACTTTGGCGAAGTGGGCGGCCTGCTCTCTGCAGTCAAAAAGGTAGGCCGCGACCGCCTCGCGGCGTCCGTCAGCGAACTGGCGGCCGAGGAGCTGGGGGACGCGCTGTGGTACCTGATCAACATCGCTGCGGCCGTGGACGTTGGCCCGGATGAGATTGGTGCCAGCTGCATCGCCTATCTGCGCTCCCAGTACGGGGAAAGTGAACTGGACCCAGTCCTGCCGGTGACCTTTCGGCACATCGACAGTCTCATGGAAATGCGCAGAAGCCCAGAGAATGTCGATCGTTCCTCCCAGCTCTCCAGACTGGCGAACCGCGCAGGCGTTCTGGTCGAGGTGTCGTTTGCCTCCCTGCGAGCGATGTCTCCCCCGTCGCGCAGCCAAAATCTGGGCGTTCATCTGGCCGAACTGGCCATTGCCTGTGCCAGTTTCGATCTGAGATTTGAGGATGTGGCACGCAGTAACATCGACAAGATTCTCAGTCGGTGGCCAGACAACGAAACCGTCTATCCCCCACCATTTGATCTCAAGTGCCCTGATCATGAACAATTCCCCGCCGAATTAGCCATGGAGTTCAATGAACGGGGCTCTCCGGAGAACGGCTATGTTGTGCAGAGCCTGAGGGGGGTGTTTATCGGCGATCGTCTCACGGACAACAGCAACGAGCCCGACGACTACCGTTTCCACGACGTTTTCCATCTGGCCTACGTTGCATTCCTGGGCTGGTCGCCGGTACTGCGCGCGCTCCTCAAGCGCAAGCGCAAGTCAGATCCAAAGAAGGACGAGAACGAAGACGGTGCCCGCGCGATGATCATCGAGGAGGGCATAGCGACCTGGATCTTCAACCATGCCAAGAGCCGAAAGTTTTCTATCGACCCCGAGCCAGGCGCGCTGGATTACAGCGTGCTAAAACAGATCAAGAGCATGGTCGAAGGCTACGAGGTCGAGGAGTGCAAGCTGTGGCAGTGGGAAAAAGCGATCCTCACCGGGTTTCAGGTATTTCGCCAATTACAGAAGCACCGGTGCGGCACCGTACATGTCAACGTGCACGAGCACACCATGCACTTTGAACCTTTAGAAAAGAAAGAGCAGCCATGAACCCTACCGCCTTTGTGAATGCCCTGTCTGAGCTGAAGCTGGACAACGTGTTCAATCCCTACGCTGACAAGTGCCCCGTCCACGATCGCAGCGATGCTGTCGCCGCACGCCGGCGCAATCTTCGTGGCTACCTCAAGGCCGCGACCGATATCGGTGTCGACACCATCTGGATGGGACGAGATCTGGGGTACCGCGGTGGACGGCGAACCGGGCTTGCGCTGACCGACGAATACCACCTCCCGGAAATGATGCAGCGGTACCCTGGCTCCAACTTCAAGCAGGCAACGGTCGGGCCGGCGGTGGTTGAGCGCACGGCGTCCGAAATCTGGTCGGTGCTCAGAGCGCTCGCGCTCCCGCCGCTACTGTGGAACGTGTTCCCGTTTCATCCACACGAGCCAGGCAATCCGTTTACCAATCGCAAGTTCACCGCTCGTGAACTGCAGAAGGTCGACCTGCTCAACGAGACGTTGATCAAGTGGCTGGGCGTGCGCCGAGTCGTGGCCATTGGCGGAGATGCCTATAACTACGCGAGCCGGTTCGATGTCGAAGTCGTTGCCATCCGGCATCCTAGCTACGGAGGCATCAAGGACTTCCGCAATGGGATGAGCGCCCTGTACAACATCCCAGTCGAAACATTCAACTCGAAACGCCAAGGTTCGCTGTTCTAATCAGGGAAACGCCGCGAGCATCTGCTTAGCGGCTGTCGCGCCGCCCAGCGATTCCACATCCAGGAACGCATGGGTGGCGATGCAGGTGAGAACTCCACGCTCGAATTCGGACTCGTCGCTGACATATTTATGCAAATTGCTCAGCCCGAGCAGATTACCCAAAGCTCTCTGGCCGTACCAATGGGATCGGTACACCGCGGTCAAGTCCAGCTTGTCGCCGGTCACCTTGAAACTGAGATGGCTTAGGCAAGGCATATTCATCGGCTTATTTCGATCAGCCGCGGGGTCATACAACGGCAATTCAAAGCCGAATCCGTCGTCTTCTATGTCGTATTCGACATCCACCACTCCCAGCTCATATACCGCTTGGAAGCGGCGCCCAGTCTTGGAGGCCTGAAGCTTGCGGACGATCACCTCCAATGGGTTAAAGGTCGTCTTGCCGTCTCGACTGACCCTGCGCATCATCCTGTAGGCGTATGTCCCCCACGTCCCGCTCTTCATTCCGCGAGCCATCGCGCTCAGGTAAGACTCGTAGAACGCTGGTCGCCCTTCTCTGCGGTACATCTCGTTCGGGAATATTGTGCCCGCTACAGTCTGCACGCTGAGACTAGGCCAGCATTGTCGAATTGCAGCATCGACTGCACCGATGACATCTCTGTCCTGCGCTTCCAGGACCCCGGGCGAAGCGATCTCCAGCACCAGGTTTCGGGCAGTGTAATCTGGGCACGTCGCCAGATGACGGGCCGCGGCCAGCCAGGCGGATACCACTCGGTCATGCTGAATTAGGACTGCCATGTTCCACTCCAAATGCGCACGTCGCATGCGCAGCGATATATGCAGCCGGGATCCAAGCGTGACCTTTCTGGCCCCACTCCTCTCCCCAGCTGTTGCGGATCAAAAACCAAGTCTCGCCGTGAGCGTCATGCCCCAGGCCAACAGCAACCACCGCGTGCTGCATCGCTCCAGGAAGGATCGAATGGCTGAACGGGATGATCCCTTCGGCAGGCGAATAGAACTCATAGGTGAGCCGAAGAGCCAAGCCGACAGGCACACCCATGCGCATGCTATCGATCAGTTCACCAACGTCGGCATTGAAAAAACGGATGGGGTGACCAAACAAATCCAGCGCGTCAGGCAGGGCTTCAAGTGGTACGCCTGGCTCATCTGCCTGATAAGGGAAGTGGACTTCCAGGGCATGCCCGGCCTGCGAGGCTTCAGCCGCCGCAGCCGCTTGAACCCCATCGCCAGGTTTCCAGCCTGGAATCCTCTGGACGGTGGCGCGGTAGAAATACTCAGGCCCGAGATCACCATCAGAGAAGCGACGATTCAGCTCGGTCACGGCGAAGGCCACGCACGTTGGACGATTGCCTTGGTTTCTCGCCTTGACCGGGGATCTATCGCTCAGGCACTCGATTGTTATCACGAACCGGCGACCTCCTCAATCAGCGCGCGCTTCGATTCGCGAGAAAGCCCTTCAGCGATCGGCTCGAAATGAGTCCTAGAGTTAAACGACGCATCGCCGGCCTGCTTACCCATCCATGGCCGAACTTCGGACAGCGTTACAGGATGGGCTTGCTCGACATTCATCCGCTTCGCGGAGAGCAGATAATCCAGCGTGGAATCAGCACCGAACACTACAGTGCTAGGATCCACAGGACGCACAGTTACCAATGGAGCCAGCGTGAAGCCCTGTTCGGCCACCTGCTCCACCGAGTCCGCTTTCCACAGGTAGCCGGCGGACGCGTGGCTTTTGAGGCGCACCACCAGATGATCTTCCGGACGAGGCTCCAGGACCGAGGATTGATCGGTTTCGTCGAACAGCCAGACGTCCTTCGTGGCATCCGGGAGCTGCCCTTGCAGCAGTGACTGCTTGATCGAGGCAGGCTGTACTTTCAAGAGTTCCTGAACAGCGTCGTACGTAAGGATCTTGTGCCGAACCAGAGACCAGGCCGCAGCGGCATAGCTCACACCCAGACGGAGGGACATCTGGTAAAGCACATGAGGATTGCTCAGCGACGCTTTGTTCCAGCCCTTGCGCTTGCAAATGATGCCTAGCAAAGGCCGCGGTACCAATAGGTGATAGCCGAAGGTTTCGGCCTCCTGCTCCATCACAGCGGCCTGACCACCGTAATCGATGGTCTCATCTACCGTACTCTGGTGCCCCATGAAGTAATGTCCTAACTCATGGGCGCAGGTCATGTGGATCAAGCCGGCGGATCGGGCCGAGTTCACCAGAATTCCGGGGCAATCCTCGCGTACAAAGGCGCCGAGAAGCTTTTCCATGGGCCGCAACAGAACCGAAACCCCCTGGTCAGCCGCGATGCGAAAGGGGTCAATCCGTGTGTAGCCGTCTTGCTCGATGCGCTCCATGGCACGAGATGACGCGAAGACCTCGGCAGCCACCTTGGCTGTCGCCATCGCAATGTCGCGTACGGCCATGATTTACCCCCCGCGTTTACGCCCGGACTGCTTCAGGAATTCAGCAAAGCGCGCGACTTCTTCCAGGTCTTTATCTGATAAACCGTTCACCGCACGTGCCAGGAACGCCAGTTGCTCCGGCCCGCTGGGAGCAGGCTCAACGCCCGTCAAAAGATATTCCAGTGTTCGACGGTAAAGCTTCGCGAGCTTCCCGAGCTCGGTCGCTTCGACCTTTCTGGCACCCAGCTCGATGTTGGTGACCGATGGACGAGGTAGCCCCAAAGCCGTTGCAACTTCCTCTTGCGAGAGTCCTACATATTCGCGGGCCTGTCGCAGCCGATCACCGATGTCATTGCGATCCGAATGCGTCACGTCAATCATTTCGGTGCCCCCTTAAGATGACGGAGAACTTTGTCGGTAATGTCAGTGACGAACTGGTCTTTCGAGTTATATCCCCCATGGCGGATGATCAGCTCAACAGGCAGTTTGCGCTGGACCAGCTTGTCGATCCCGACGAAAGCATCGACAGCCGAGATAGAATCCAGAGGTGCTCCTAGCTCATCAGTCGACAAGGGATCGTCAATGATTTCCTGCGCTCGCTTGTCCCAGAAAGCACTTAGCAAGGTTTCGATTTGCGTCTTGATATCCATCGTACAACGCTCGTAAGAAAATCAAACCATATCCGTATGAAAATGATACGTCAACGAGACACTCTTTGAGATGATTCAATATCGTCCGGATGCCGATAGTAGCACTGGATCCAAAGAAAAGATCAATGTGCCATTATCACCCGCTAGCTGGTCAGACATATCACGATAAGGGTCTAGCGCAGTACGTGCAGAGTGCAGGTGAGCGCTAAGGCTACCGCTACACCCAAGAGGCTTCTCGGTACCCGACTGGTCGAATAAGGCAAAATGACGCCGCCTAATCTCACGCAAGCATTAAGGTTTGTGTCAGGAATTCGGATGCAAAGTAGTCCTTTACATCCTGCTCTGGCTATTTTTTACAGCTGTAAGGAACCTTAGGGACGCCTTGAGGTAGTTTTAGAGATAGAAGGACAGCCCATAAAAAATAATATTCTTAAAATTCAGTTACTTTTATTCTTATTCGACTCCTGGTGCCGCACCATACAAAACGAAGCCCTCGCAGAAATGCGAGGGCTTTGTTGTTTCTGCACGCCCACTTTCTGTCCAGACACTGAACTCTGTGGGAGCGAGCCTGCTCGCGATGAGGCCTTCACCGCCACCGACACTCTGCCATACAGACGCAAGCTCGCTCCGTCCGCCCCAGATGCGTTAATCCCGGACACACAATTCCTAGCCCCGCCAGCATGGCGCCACGATTGTCCCCTATCCAATCGACCGCTACCCTCCAACTGTCGCTGCCAATTCAGCGACCGGGCCTGAGAACCCGAGTAAGATGCAGGCGCTACAGCGCCCTACCACGTTTTGCGGCGCTTTTTTATGTCCGTATTTCGTGCAATGGCGGCTGTGCGTGGGAGACCTTCGGGTCTGCCGGGTTCCTGTATCTCCGGTTTCTCAGCCTGCGCACAGCTGCCACCCATTCGCCTGAGAACGAACGTGGCAGCTCTCACTTGATATGGGAGCTCTATCGATGTATGCCATGGATTTGCCGCTTTTCTGCTGTTGCGCTTGGTCAGCCGCTACTTGCCGCCAACTGACAACCGGAGGCGCACAATGACCCACCCCAGAGACCTCAAAACCCCAGGCCTAACCCCCTTCTCCTACCACTCCGATCGCCCCCTCTTCCGCGTCAACAGCGGCATTCCCATCGGCGAAGCCTTATCCCACGCCTCCGACCTGCTCCACGTTGCCAAGCTCTTGGCCGAGGACGCGGCGATGATTCGCAGCACAGATCGGTACGCCTGGGCGTCGTGTTATTTGCAGGATATGAGCAAAGCCGTCATCGATGACGTGGTGAAGGTGCTGGAGGCGCCGGGGAGTCATTCTGCTTAAGAGCCGCAGGGGCAATGCTGCTCCGAGGGGGCAGCATTGAATTTTATTTGCAGGAGCGGATTAAAGAAGGGCAGCTTCGCAGCCCAGCGGGAGCAAGCTCCCTCGCCACGGGGGCTACGGACAGAGCACGATTACCGGCTGCAATGAGTAGGCGGACACTAAATCAACCATGGTCTGTCCCCCGTTTTCCTACGAGAACGCTCTGGCGCTGCGGGCCTAATACCCACGCAAGCGCATCATGTCGCCAAGCGATAGGTAGACTGCACCAACCCCGAAGCAAACCAGCGGCTGGATACCAGTTTCAGATCTACGTCCCGCTCAAGAGCCCCGAACAATGGCCTTCCGGAGCCGATCAGCACAGGTACAGTGGTAATCACCATGTCGGTGATTAATCCATCGCGCAGGAATGACTGCACCACCTGTCCGCCATCGACATAGACCCGACGTACGCCTTGTCTCGTCAGTTCCTCCATCACGTCCTTGGGCGCGAGGCTAGAGAACCGGAGCTTGCCCTTCAGCGCTTCGGGCACTGGCGCATTCAACAGGCTTTTAGACAGCACCACCACGGGGCGCTCGTAGAACCAGGTGTCGAAGGTCCGGACCTTCTCATAGGTTCCGCGCCCCATCACGATCACGTCCTTGTCAGCGATGAAGTCTGAGTAGCCATGGTCCTCGGTTTGATCATCGCGCTGTAAAAGCCAGTCGATGTCACCGTCGGGCCTGGCGATGAAGCCATCCAGGCTGGTGGCGATGAAAACATGTGCAGTGGCCATCAGGATCTCCTTATTCATACGGGGTATTTCGATGCCCGGCGTCGAGAAACACCTGCTAGCATTGATCATCCATTGTGCAATCGCTCCCATCGCTTGTCTTCGGGCCCGCAGGTCGTTGGCGTTATCGGCAAGCGGGCGTGAGCGCCCGAAGCAATCAAAGCGAACCTCCGAGCGCTCCGCCGGCCCTCAACTACACTTGCCCTGAAATCCCGCCCCCTCTGGAGTAGTAGGCGATGAAGATCAGGACCAAGATCATAGGCTCGGGGTTGATCAGCCTTTTCTTTGCCCTCGTGCTCGGCGGTATCGGGTTGTGGGGCTATATCAGCATGACCAGCGCCCTGGCGCGTAGCGAGACCAGTATTTCGGCCATGCGCAAGCACATGGAGGCGGACATGATGCACGACGCCATTCGTGGCGATGTGTTGGCCGCTTTGCTGGTGGCGCCGGGGGATGCCGCGGGAGCCAAGGAGGTGAGGGAGGCGTTCGATGAGCATGCGCAACGGATGCGCAAGGTCATCGCCGAGAATGCCGAGGCCCAGTTGCCGCAAGCGATCGCTCAGGCTATTACCGAGCTGAAGCCGCAAGTGGAAACCTATATTGCATCGGCTCAGCAGGTGATCGCTAAGGCGTTGGAGGGTGCCCAGGATGGCCGGGCGCTGCGGACGGAGTTCGACGGGGCGTTTTCGGCGCTGGAGGAGCGTAACGAGGCGGTGAGTGAGTTGATCGAGAGCCAGGCCCATGCCACCCGCGAGCATCAGGACCACAGCATTCAAACGTCGGAGCGCTGGTTGGTTTTCACATTGCTGGCCACCTGCGTGGCGTTGGCGCTGTTGTCCTGGAGCCTGCTCAAGGCGGTGCTTACGCCGCTGAACAAGATCATCCTCAATACCCAGGCTATTTCCCAAGGGGATTTGCAGCGCTCGATGGGGGCTCAAAGCAAGGATGAGCTGGGTCAGTTGCAAGGTGTGATCGAGCAGATGCAGGTCAATCTGCGGCAAATGATCGCCACGATCCGCAGCCAGAGTGACGAGTTGCATGGCACGTCGCGCGTATTGGGCGATACGGCGCGGCAGATTGTGTCCAGCGCCGATCAGCAGGCTCAGAGCGCCACCAGCATGGCGGCAAGCATGGAGCAGATGATGGCGAACATCAGCCAGATCCATCAGCACGCCGACAGCGCCCGGACGATTTCAGCGCAGTCCGAACAACTGGCCAGCAGCGGCGGGCAAGTGATTCTTGGGGTGGTAGAGGGCATGAGCCGGATCGCCGAGGTGGTCAATCAGTCGTCCAGCAAGATCACCGCGCTGGATGCGTCGTCCGAAGACATTCATTCCATCATTCAGGTGATCAAGAGCATCGCCGAGCAAACCAACCTGCTGGCCCTCAACGCCGCCATCGAAGCCGCCCGCGCCGGTGAGGCGGGGCGCGGCTTTGCGGTGGTGGCCGATGAGGTGCGTAACCTGGCAGCGCGCACCACCCAGTCCACTCAGGAAATCACCGCAATGATCGAGCGCATCCAGACCAGCGCCCGGGATGCGGTGGCGAACATGCAGGCTTGCGTCAGCCGCGTGGACGAAGGCGTCTCACTGGCCCAGCAGGCCGGGGTGTCCATCAGCGAAATCCGCACCGGCGCCCGGCACGCGGCAGAAGTGGTGGAGGAAATTTCCCAGACCATTGCCGAACAATCGAAGGCCAGCGATGAAATGGCTCAGAGGGTGGAGTCGATTGCCGCGCAGTCCCGCGAGAACACCCGCTCGATTCACAACCTGACGCAAACAGCGGATCAATTGAACGATGCGGCGGGGTCGATGCAGTCTTCGGTGCAGCAGTTCAAGATTTGATCAATCGGCCGGACCCACTTTTGTGGCGAGGCCGCTTGCTCTCGCTCGGCTGTGTAGCAGCCCGTGCTTTCAATACTCGCGAATTATTGAAAATTTTGGCTGGGCAATAATTATTGCCCAGCCAAAACACCCTAAAGACCTGACTCACACCTCGCTCACCTCAAACACAAACGAAATCTCCCGCTTCTGGGCGCTCCAGACGTACCGGATATGCTTGCCCTGCACCGGAATCGAAACCGCCGGTGGACGAAACGCCGCCACGCATTCGTGGCCGGGCAGGCGGACGCTGTTGTACAGCAAGCCCCAGGACAAGGTTTCACGCAGTTGCCGGGCGAACACCTGGGACGGACCGTAGGCGGTGGGGTCCGGGTCGTGCAGGTGCGGGTAGTCCTGGCGGATGTCGTGCAGCGGCTTGATGACCTTGTTGACGTAAGTGCGCATGGTCAATTCCAGATCCGGCTCGTTGGTCGCTCCGAGGAATCGCGCCTGGTGGTAGCAGGTCTCGGCAATGGCCGCTTCCTGGCTGCTGGCGGCGTAGTAGACGCCGAAGGTACCGTCACTGAAGCGGCTGCTTTTGCCGATATGGGTAAACGCGGCCATCACCGGCGAGGAGCCGGGCCCGGAAATGCGGTCCTCGGGGCGTACCCGGGACAGCACCCCGGCTTCTTCCATGAGCCGATCGTTGGTCAGTGCTTCCAGGGCATACGCGGTGGGCAGGTCCTCGGGATCGAGCACGTCTTCGAACAGCGCAATCGGCGGGAAGCTGCTGTTGACGATCCGGTAGGCACGCTTCCATTGCGGGTCCGCCAGTGGTGGCGTCATCAACCGCGCACTCCGTCGAGGTAACGCCGCACATCGGCAATGTCCACCACCCGCCCGGCAAGCATGTAGGCCAGTGCCGACTGGCCGTTGAAGGGCGCAGCGGTATTGGGGCTGTTGACCCACTGGTAAGCGCGGTCCCGGCTGTTGCTGAAGATGATGCTCAGCGCCTTGTGAATGCCCATGAGGTAGGAAATGCGCTCCAGTGTGTCGTGAGGCAGCCTGACGTTTTCCGGTAATTGCTTGTACTTATAGAAAGTCGTGTTGCCTACCTTGCCCAGCAATGTGCGCTGCTGCTCGACACTGCAGCCCCACAACGCCATGAGATTGAAGAAAAACTTCAACGCGACCCGACCCGCGTCCGGGGAGTCCAATTGTTGCTGCGCGTTGAGGGTGATGGAGGAGGTTGCCATAAAATTTGGGCTCCATTGCTAGGGGGTGACACCTAGAGAGTAGTACAAATACGGATAAATTATTATTTTTTATTCGCAAACGGATTTTTACCACCCTCTACCTGAACCATTCAGCAAGCTGTGTGCAGGAATTTTCTCTGCTCCAGCCACTTACGGACTCGCTGACCGCCCCGATTACCGTTGATCAGGCAAAAAACCCAAATCCCGCATAAGCTCCAACCATCGTCTGCCGGAGCTTTTCGCCACAAAACCGCGACAAGCGTGGCAAGGTACATGATGATAGCCGGCATGCACTGCCTGACCGGGCCAGGTGCACAACAATAGCGAGCCCACTTAAGCAGAGGGCATTACCTCATGGATAGCAGAACCTTACGCAACCTCATGCGCATCGTGCAGACCGGCTCCTTGTCGGCGGCGGCGGAACATTCGTGCCTCACGGTGCAGGCATTGGCGGCACAGTTGAACAAAGTTGAGGAGCAGTTCGGCTTCCGGTTGTTCCGGCGGTCGAACAAGGGCCTGACGTTGACGAGCCAAGGCTCGGAACTGACGCCGTTCATGGATCAGGTGCTGGTTGCCACGCGGCAGTTGGAAGAGAAGGTCGCGGCGCTGAAGACGCCTCGGCAGCGCACGCTGAGAGTGGCGCTCAATACCACGCTGCCGGCGGAGTTCAACCGGCGGATGATCGATCGGCTGATCGCCGTGTTTCCCCAGTATCAGTTGGAGTTCAGCTACGCCGAGTCGATGGAGAACCTGAGCAAGCTCAAGAACGAAGATTTTGACCTGGCGATCCTGATCGGTCCGCAGCAGAGCGGCTTTTCCAGCATCACAATGCCGGACGTCCAGGTGCAGGTGGTCGGCGCCCATTGCGGCGAAGAGGACGACTCCCTCGGCTTGCTCGGTGATAAGTTTCAGGTGCGTCCGGCCGAGGAATGTCCGTATTCCCACAGTTTCCTTCGCTTCCTGGATGCCGGCCTGGGCGAGTACGGCTCGAGTCAGCGGATGGTGTATTCCTGCAGTGAAACGCTGACATTGTCGTTGATTACCCAACTCGATGGCCTGGGACTGGTGTCCCGGGAAGCGGCGCTGCGTAACGACCTGACGATTTTCCCGGACTTCGAGGATTTCCTCGAGGTGCGCCTGGCGGTGAATAATCCAGAGTTGTCCGGCCAGGCGCTGCACGATGTTGTGGATCTGACGCTAAAGGAACGAACCGAGCGCGATGTACGCCGCCGTGCCCACCGCCACACTGAGAAACAGGTTGCGGCTGAAATACGCACATAACAACGTCGGAATCGCGGCATAGAATTCCGGGCGGTCGAGTTGTATCTGCTGATCCTTGATCAACAACGGGGTGAGGCTGATGGCAGCGACGATCGCCACCGGCAGGTATTCCAGGGCGCGGGCGACGAACGGTGGCCAGTTTTCAGTATTGACCTGCAGCGGCAGGGCCCGTGGCAGAAAGGTCACCGCCATCATCAGGGCCACGACCAGGATCAGGAACGTTTGGTCAGGCATACGCCCACCCCGCAGCCAACGAACGTGGCAATGAAGACATTGAACGGCGAGCTGCCCAGCAGGCTCAGCCCGCCCATGCAGACGACCGCCGCGAGGGCAGCGATCAGTTTGTTACGGGTATTGCACAACGAAACCAGCACGTAGAGCATCATCGCAGTCAGGGCGTAGTCGAGCTGGTATTTGATCAGGTGCGCCGCGTATTGCGCACACACCGCTCCCAACAAGCCACCCAGCACCCAGGAGGTGTGGCAAAAAAGGTTGAAGCCGATCAGGTAACGCACGCTGACCGGCGCACCGGTGCCGAGCTTGACGCTGTGGAAAGCGAACGACTCGTCCGTGAGCCCCGCCGCGTAGCACCAGCGCTCGAAACGACTGAGCCCCAGCGCACGCAATGCCTTGGCCATGTAGACCGACATCAGCATGTGTCGCGCGTTGATCAGGAAGGTGGTGAGCACGATAGTGGTCAGCGATGCTCCACTGGAAATCAACGCCAGCGCCGCAAATTGCGAAGCGCCCGCGTAAACGAACAGGCACATCGCCACCGGCAGCCACAAGGGCAACCCGGCGTTGACCGCCATCAGACCGAACACAAACGAAACCGTAAAATAACCCGCTACCACCGGACTGGCTTCAGCAAAGGTACGCGAGGCTTGTGGTTCGACCACCAGCGGCTGGCTGGAAGTCTTGCTCATAGATCCCTCTCGAAAGTGATTTCACCCCGAGGCTCACAAAAGCCTTGGGCTGCCCAAAACCGTTTGCCGGCCAGATTAGCATCGTCGACGAACAGGAACATGCGCAGTACGCCGACCCGTTTCATGTCGGCCGATGCAGCCTCCACCAGACGCTGGCCCAGGCCTCGGGTTCGATGCCCCGGGCTGACGGCCAGGTGATTGATGGTGCCACGGGTGCCGAGCATGCCGCCAATCACCGCCCCCACCACTTCACCGCTGACATCGACGGCCAGGTACGCGGTGGTGGTGTCCTGCAACAATACCCCGCGCAAGAATCGGGCATCCTGCCACTCGCAGAACGACACTTCGTCGAAACCGCGAAAAAACTGCTCCAGTCGTTCGGCGTCCCTGACCATTGCTCGGCGCAACAGAACCTGTTGCTCCAGATCGTCCATGGGTTCGAGCTGTTCAGCGAACAATGTCGAAAGCGGTCCCGGGCCGCGAGAAGGAAATCGCCAGGATCTGCCTGAAAGCCATTTCATGGCTGTGGACGTTCCGGGCCGGGGTGACGTAATGGCGCATGTCGCGGTCGAGGAAAAACGTGGTGTCGAGAATGTCCTCGTAGGTAATCGCCGCCAGTTGTTCTTCCTGGGCGGTGTACAGACGACTCTCTGCGCCGGCCACATTATGACGGCCCCAGAAGTGCACGCCGCTGAACGGATACCCGTCGCAATGGATCCCTTCAGGGGTGATTTCCAGTTGCTTGCCCGGCTTGATCTCGATACGGATCTGGTGGATCTGGCACTGCCAGATTTCCTCGTGCAGCTCCTGGGGAAGGACGTTCTTGTACACCTCAAAGTCCGTGTCGATCAGACTGCGCATCACCGGTGAGTTGATCACTTCGTTGGAAAAGTCCTGGAAGTGCCGCTCCAGTCCACCGACATAGCTGTTGTTGGCCTTGGACTGAATGTAGGCCCGATGCTCGAGCTGCGTAAGGTCGCGGGTCCTGGGGTTGTATTCGAAGTCGCTATAGCGGCGAAAACGCATGCCTGACTCGGCCTGGCCGTAGTAGCTGTCGGGCTCCATGTTTTCCCAGCTCTTGGTCAGCCGGACAAAGTCGCCGAAATGACCGTAGAGATTGAAGTCTCCACCGCGGACGTTGACGTATTTGTCACGCCTCAGCGCTTCGCCTACTTCCCTGTTCAGAACGATCATTTTTCATAGGTCTCCACTGCATTGAGCAGCCTAATCTAGTAGGTACAGGATTTACGTCCATGAGAAAGTATTTGAGGCATTTCAAGCCATGCTTGAAACGGTGGACAATGTTTCATTAGTACGACTTTTTCTCGGGAAAACAGACTGTTCCAACGTTTTTTTGCCGTCCAAAGAAAAAACCCCGAGTTTGCGCTCGGGGTTTTTCATCAGACGCTTGTAACGTGATCAGGCATCAGAAGACGCTGATCGGATAATCCACGAACACCCGCAGCTCATTGCCGCTGACGTTGTACTCGCTGGATTTCTGCGAAACACGCAGGAAGGAACTGCGCAACCGCACGCTCAGGTCTTTGGCGGGACCGTTCTGGACTACGTACTTGAACTGGTTGAAGATCTCGCGCTCGGTGCCACCTTCGCTGGTGGAGGTGGTGATGTTATCGCCACGCACATAAGCCACGTTATACGTCAGACCGGGAACCCCGAACGTGGTGAAATCCAGGCCATAACCCAGTTGCCAGCTGCGCTCGTCTTCAGCATTGAAGTCGGACCAGTAGGAGTTGGCCAGGTAGATCGTATTGCCGCCGTCCCCTACACGATTCTGCCCACGCTGATAACCGCCATAGGCGTAGCCCAGGTTGCTGTCACCAGTGCTGCGCTGGTGAGCGAGGGTGAAACTGTGCGGGCCGGTGGCGAAGGTGGCGGCCAGGCTCCAGATCTTGTTGTCGTCGCCGGTGACGTTGTTTTCGCGAACGTAGCTGTTGTCCAGCTTGGTGCGATAGCCGTTGAAGTCCAGGGTCAGGGATTGATCCTTGGCCAGCGGGAATACGTAGTTGGCGTTCACGTACTGCTTCTTCAACACGTCCTCGACATCCGAGGCGTAGAGCGAGGCCTTGAACTGCTCGGTGAACTGATAGCTGCCGCCCAATACGTTGATCGACTTCAGGCCACCGCTGTCACGACCCTCGGCGCTCTTGCGCGACTCGGCGGTGAAACGTCCAGCGTTCAGCTCCAGGCCCTTGATCTCTTTGGAGGTGATCAGCGTGCCGGTGTAGCTTTCCGGCAGCAGGCGCGAGTTGTCGTAGCTCAGCACCGGCAACGCCGGCATCTGGTCACCGTAGGCCAACACGGTATTGGAAACACGGAATTTGACCGCCGCACCAAACTTGGACAGGTCATCGGCCGCGTTGCCGCTGTCGCCTTGCTTGAAGAAGTCGATGCCGCCCGCACCGCTGCGACCTTTGCCGCCATCCAGACGCAGCGCGTACAGTCCGAAGGCGTCCACCCCTACACCGACAGTGCCTTGGGTAAAGCCGGACGAGAACGTTCCGATGGCGGCCTGCCCCCATTCGGCTTTGTCTTCATTACCGTTTTTGTAGTCGCGATTGATATAGGCGTTGCGTAACAGCACGTTCAGGCTGCTGTCCTCAACGAACCCCTTGGACTCAGCCTGGTCGCTGGCCATGGCATATGTCGTGTTTAAAATCCCCAGTGCGATCAGAGCAATGCGCTTGTTCAACATGATTATTTTCCTTATACGGGTTGATACGCACTGCGACGGCAGCCGAAACGGCGCTTTTGCGCTCTTTTTCGGACTCTTGCTCCTGAAAATAATGAAAAGGCCCGCCCACGAATGATCGTGGCGGGCCTTTTTATTATTTAAGAGTCATGGCTGTTAGCCACAGGCGTGGACGAATCCTAGTCCCGCCTTCAATGATGTGTCAATTTCGTGAATCGTCTGTAATCAGGCGAAAAACTTCTAAAAACAACCTTCAAATGGGCTCAGTGTTCAACACAGAACCATCAGCCACAAAAAAAGCGCTGCCATCCTGGCCAGCGCCTTTTCTCAATCCGTCGAATTCTATCCTTGCATCACGTCCCACAGTGCTTCCAGCTCAGCCTCGCTGAACAGGCCATCCGGGTAGCGTTCCATGATCATCCGACGCGGATCGGGCTCTCTGGTCTGACGCGTTCCGTTGGACTTCAACCACTGTGCCAAAGCTTTAAGCGACTCACCATTGACAACGGCCAAGGGATGGTATGTGCGCTCGCTTATCATATTCATTCCAGCGCCCTCTCCTGGTTGATGAGCGGCCAATTTATCCAAGGTTTATGACAAAACAACTCAGCTCCGCTCCCCAGAACTGCCGGGATACAGATACAAGAGCTATGCCAATGTGCCTGCACTGCCGATCTGCAGACATAAAAAAGCCCGCATCCCCAATCAGGCCGCGGGCCAAAGCAAAATGGATCCAAAAAGCCCGGCGCAGAGCTGCCGCCAGCGCTATTACCTGGCTGTTACATCACCACTCATTTTGTGCGCGGCGCAGGCTGTTGTTGGGTAAGGCAGTGGATGTTTCCGCCCCCCAGTAACAGTTCGCGCCCCGGCACCATGACCACTTCGTGCTCTGGAAAAAGCCCTTGCAGAAGCGCCTTCGCCGGGCCATCCAGTGGATCGTCGAAACTCGGTGCGATGATGCCGCCGTTGACGATCAGGAAATTCACGTAGGAACCGGCCAACCGCACGGTCGGATTGCGCTCCTGGGAACCCTGCACCGCGTCCACGCCGGCGCATTCCTCTTCAGTGGCATACAACGGCCCCGGAATTGGCATTTTGTGCACTGTGAACGGGCGTCCCTTGGCGTCAGTGCTGTTTTGCAGGACGTCCATCGCGGCGTGGCAGCGGGCGTAGTTCGGGTCCTGCGGGTCATCGGTCCAGGCCAGCAATACTTCGCCAGGGCGCACGTAGCAGCAGAAGTTATCCACATGCCCGTCGGTTTCGTCGTTGAACAGGCCGTCCGGCAGCCAGATGATCTTGTCCACCGCCAACTGCGCGCTGAGCACAGCCTCGATGTCTTCGCGGCTCAAGTGCGGGTTGCGATTGCGGTTGAGCAGGCATTCCTCGGTGGTGATCAGGGTGCCCTCGCCATCGACGTGGATTGAGCCGCCCTCAAGCACGAAGCCTTCGGTGCGGTAACGCGGGCTGCGTTCAATCTCGAGAATCTTGCTGGCCACTTGCGAATCCCGGTTCCACGGCGCATACAGGCCACCGTCAAACCCACCCCAGGCGTTGAAATCCCAGTCGACGCCGCGCACTTCGCCACTATCATTGATGACAAACGTCGGGCCGGTGTCCCGGACCCAGGCATCGTCGCTGGACATTTCCACCACGCGGATATTCGGCACGTCGAGATGCGCCCGGGCATTTTCGTATTGGTTCGCGGACACCGCCACGGTTACCGGTTCGAAGCGGGCGATGGCTTTGGCGACCGCCACATGAGCGGCCTGCGCGGGCTTGCCGCCCAGGCGCCAGTTGTCAGGGCGCTCGGGCCAGACCATCCAGACCTGGGTCTGGGGTGCCCACTCGGCAGGCATGTGGAAACCATCCGCGCGGGGAGTGCTGTTCAACGTTGTCATAAATCAGGACTCCAGTGAGCCATCGAGGGTTTTGATCGAGCCGTACAGGTCCGCACGACGATCACGGAAAGTGCCCCAGGCACTGCGAATGTGTTCCAGCTCGTCCAGGTCAAAGCTGTGCACCAGCACGCCTTCTTCGGTTTCGTTCAATTCCTGGACCTTTTCACCGAACTGATTGGCGATGAACGAGGAGCCGTAGAACGTGATGTCGTAGCCATCCTGCTCTTCGTTGCCGATGCGGTTGCTGGCCACCAGCGGCATTACGTTCGCGCCGGCATGGCCTTGTTGCACGCGCTGCCAGTGATCGCGGGACGAAATGCTTTTGTCGTGCGGCTCGCTGCCAATGGCGGTCGGGTAAAACAGAATTTCCGCACCTTGCAGCGCCATGCTGCGGGCGGACTCGGGAAACCACTGGTCCCAGCAGATGCCCACGCCGATCCTGGCGTAGCGGGTATTCCAGACCTTGAAACCGGTATCGCCAGGGTTGAAATAGTACTTCTCATGGTAGCCAGGACCGTCCGGGATGTGACTCTTGCGGTATACCCCCAGGTTACGGCCGTCGGCATCAATGATCGCAATACTGTTGAAACGCGCACGACCGGCCCGTTCAAAAAAGCTGATGGGCAAGACGACCTGAAGCTCCCTGGCAACTTTCTGAAAATGCCTGATGGCGACGTTATCTTCGACCGGAGTCGCCAATTGCAGGTAGTCCGGGTTGGGCTTCTGGCAAAAGTACGGCGTCTCGAACAACTCCTGGAGCAAGATGATCTGCGCCCCTTTGGCGGCGGCCTCGCGAACCTGCTGTTCAGCGATCTCGATATTGGCCTCCAGATCCCAGGAACAGGCCATCTGGGTGGCGGCAACGGTGACGATACGACTCATGAAGGGAGCTCCAGAGCATGTGTGGTGCCGACTTTATAACCGATAAAAATCGACTTTAGAAGCGATACAGATTTAAAACCACACGCTAGTCGCAATAAATACCGACAAAAATCGAACTATTAACCACGCAAAACCTTGTGGGAGCGAGCCTGCTCGCAATGCGATCCCCCATCTGACATCGCTGCAGACGGGTTCACCACTATCGCGAGCAAGCCCGCTCCCACAGGGAAAGCGTTTGCCTCAGTTAGTCAAAGCCCCTCGTCCAACACCTTCACCAACATATCGACAAAGAAATCCACGCTCTGGCGGGTGGTGACCATCGGCGGTTTGATCTTGAGGATGTTCAGGTAGTCGCCGGTCGGTTGCATGAAAATACCCAGCTCCCGCAGGCGATTGCACAGCGCCGTGGTTTCTTCGGTGGCCGGCTCGAGGGTGTCGCGGTTGCGGATCAGTTCCACGCCCAGGTAAAAACCGGAGCCATGCACCGCACCGACCAACGGATATCGGTCGATCAAAGCTTGCAGGCGGGCCTTGAAATGCCCACCCACTGCCCGGGCGTTTTCCCACAGTTTTTCTTCTTCCATGACGTCCAGCACGGCCATGCCGATCTGGCAACTGACCGGGCTGCCGCCGGCTGACGAGAAAAAATACCCTTCTGCTTCCAGCGCCTCGGCGATTTCCCGGCGGGTGATGACCGCTCCCAGCGGCTGGCCGTTACCCATGCCCTTGGCCATGGTGATGATGTCCGGTACTACATCCTGTTCTTCGAAGCCCCAGAAAAATTCTCCCATGCGCCCGTAGCCGACTTGCACTTCGTCAGCGATGCAGACGCCGCCGCGCTCGCGCACCAGCGCGTAGACCTGCTTCAGATACCCCGGCGGCAGTGCGATCCCGCCAGCATTGCCGTACACCGGTTCGCAGATGAAGCCGGCGAGCTGGCGCTTGTGTTCGGCGATTTTTGCCAGGTTGTGCTCGACGCTGCGCAGGTAGTCCGGCGCGCTGTTGGGGCCGCGGAATTCACCGCGATAAGTGTTTGGCGCGGTCACCGGATGCACCCAATCCGGGCGACTGCTCAGGGCCTGAGGGTTGTCGGCAATGGACGTCGAGACCGCATCGGCCGCTACCGACCAGCCGTGATAGGCCTCCAGCACACTGAGCATGTCCCGGCCGCCGCTGTAGGCCCAGGCCAGGCGGATCGCCAGGTCGTTGGCCTCGGTGCCACTGTTGACCAGAAATACCCGATCCATGCCGGGCGGCGCCAGCGCCAGCAAGCGCTCGGAAAATTCGGCAATCGCGGCATAGTGAAAGCGGGAGTTGGTGTTGAGCAGCGACCACTGCCGGGCGGCCACCGCGGCCATGCGCGGATGCCCGTGCCCCAGTACCGCGACGTTGTTGAGCATGTCCAGGTAGGAGCGGCCCTGCATGTCGATCAGGTGATTGCGCCAGCCGCGCTCAATGCGCGGCGGATCAACGTAATAGTGCTTCTGCGAACGGGCAAAGCTCGCATCGCGACGGGCCAGCAACTGCTGGGGGTCGATCTCTGGCTCGGCATCACAGGCCAGTCCCAGCAGCACCGCTGGTGAGGGGCAGAGCGCCTGCCAGGCCGGCGCCCTGGATGGCGTGCAGAACAACGGCGGATTGAGCTGAGCGCCACGACACAACTGCACCCGCAACGGTCCATCGACTTCGCCCAAGACCTGGCCCTTGACCAGCGCAGCCCCGGAATGCAGCGGCGATGTCACGCCCCACAGCCGAATGCTCAGTTGCACGCTGTCCAGTTGCAACATGCCGTCGGCGGCTTTGTGCACCACCCCGGCGAACGGCGATTCCAGCGGCGTGCCCCGCGGCACCTGCAACTCTACGTGTAATGGATAAGTATCCGGTTCAACGGCGCTGTCTGGCCGGGTCCGAGACAATCGGTACTGCCCGTAGCGGCTGGCGGCCAACCCATGGACGGCGGCGGCTTCACTCAGCAGACGCTGGTCGATCCCCTCCTGCTCCCAGTTACCGGCTTCGAAATGCGGGCTCAGTACACCCAGGTCGATCAGGGCGAACTCGCGGCCCACCAAGGTCGGCAACAGCGGCACAAAGCCTTCACTGGCAACGGGTGGCAGATGGTGGCCCACGGACGTGAGGATCGCCGCTTCCATCAGTTCGAACGGGACCGACTGAGCAATCCGGAAAATCTCCCACTCATGGTCCAGGTTGTCGCGGCTGTATTGATTTTCCGGGTCAATGGATACCTGCTGTTCACCGCTGAGCACCAGCACGGCAGCGCGGGCAACGATCAGCGGCCAAAGCGCCAGCAGCTCCTCATATTGCAGCGGGTTGAGCGCGTTGTAAGCCTTGATCGCCGGCAGGATGAAAAACGGATCGCCGTCGGCATGGTGCAACAAGGCTGCACAGGTCACCGACAGATCGGTAACGCGCCAGGTGCGGATCAGGTCGCCGAAATCGATGACGCCCTGCAATTGCCATTGGCGCTGGGCATCGCGCTGCCAGACCACGTTGTCATCGGTGATGTCCATGTGGATCGCCTGCACCGGCAGGCTGGCCTTGAGCGGCTGCAAGCGGCGTTCGGCCTGTTGCGCCGCCTCGGCGATCAGGTTGCGTTCTTGATCATCGTCGATGACGGGCAGCAGATGGCCGACCAGTGCATTGGCGTGGCGGGCATCCCATTGCAGGGTGCGCTCCAGGCCAGGGTGATCGAACGTGGCCAGCGCCAGGTCGATTTGTGCGCACAAGCGCCCCAGCCCCGTGACCAGTTCAGGCCCCCAATGGTTGAGCTGGGTGAGCGGCTGGCCGTCGATGTATTCCAGCAGTCGCACATGAACCGCTTGCCCTGCGAGCTCCAGGGTCAACAGATCCTGGCCATTATTGGCGGCGATCACCCGCGGCACTTTTACCGCGCCGTGCTCGGCCAGGTGCTTGAGGGCGGCATGCTGGGCCTGGAGTTCCTGGACGGCATAGTCACCATGGCAAATCTTCAGCACAAACCGTCCGCGCTCGCTGTCGACGCGATAGTTGAGGTCCTGCTGGCTGCCCAAGGGTCGCAGGTCACCGCTGAGTCCGTAATTCGAGCGCAGCAGCACCAGCGCCTGTTCGGCACTGATCTGTGGGCTTGGCAAACTGGCACGGTGAACCAACGTAGCGAGTGGCATACAACGACCCCTGAGGTGGTTTTATCGGATGTCTATCTCGCCATTGAGTCGGGGGATAAGCAACCCCTTTGCCGCAGGTGAATTGCCAAGCGCGTGAGCGTGCCCGGAAATATCCTGCTTGCACCGCCCTCGCCATGCCGACAAGCTATGCTCCAATGCTTTGTTGTTCCACGGAAAAAGGCTTGATCGGATGCGCATTCTCATCACTGGCGGTGCCGGTTTTATCGGCTCGGCGCTTATACGGCACTTGATCCTGGATACCGGACATCAGGTCCTGAACCTCGACAAGCTGACCTATGCCGGCAATCTCGAATCGCTGAGCAGCATCGAGCACGACAACCGCTACGAGTTCGTCCAGGCCGATATCGTCGATCAACCGACGGTCAGCGCGATACTGGCAAGGTTCAAACCTGAGGCCATCATGCATCTGGCGGCCGAGTCCCACGTCGACCGCTCCATCGACGGCCCGGCGGACTTCATCCAGACCAATATCGTGGGCACCTACAGCCTGCTGGAAGCCACCCGCGCCTATTGGCAGACCCTGGCCGAGCCGCAGAAGCGCGCGTTTCGTTTCCATCACATTTCCACCGACGAAGTGTATGGCGACCTGCACGGCGTGGATGATTTGTTCACCGAAACCACCGCCTACGCCCCCAGCTCGCCGTACTCGGCGAGCAAGGCGGCTTCCGACCATCTGGTACGCGCCTGGCAACGCACTTACGGCTTGCCCGTGCTGCTGACCAACTGCTCCAACAACTATGGGCCGTTTCACTTTCCCGAGAAGCTGATTCCGCTGGTGATCCTCAATGCCCTGGCCGGCAAGCCGTTGCCGGTATACGGCGACGGCCAACAAGTGCGCGACTGGCTGTACGTCGAAGACCATGCCCGGGCGCTGCTCAAGGTCGTGACCGAAGGTGCCGTGGGCGAGACCTACAACATCGGCGGCCACAATGAACAGAAGAACATCGACGTGGTGCGCGGCATCTGCGCCCTGCTCGAAGAACTGGCGCCCCACAAGCCCGACGGCGTGGAGCACTATGCCGACCTGATCACCTTCGTCAAAGACCGCCCCGGTCACGACCTGCGCTACGCCATCGATGCCGGCAAGATCGAGCGTGAACTGGGCTGGACGCCCCGGGAAACCTTCGAGACCGGCCTGCGTAAAACCGTGCAGTGGTACCTCGAAAACCTGCTGTGGTGCCGACGTGTCCAGGACGGTAGCTATCAGGGCGAGCGTCTGGGCTCGCTCGACAACAAGGATGCGATTGCATGATGAAAGGCATTGTTCTGGCCGGCGGCTCCGGCACCCGACTGCACCCGATTACCCTTGGGGTTTCCAAGCAGTTACTACCGGTTTACGACAAGCCGATGATCTATTACCCGATTTCGGTGCTGATGCTCGCCGGCATCAAGGACATCCTGGTGATTTCCACCCCTCAGGACTTGCCGCAATACCGCAATCTGTTGGGCGACGGCAGTCAGTTTGGCGTGCAATTTCACTACGCCGAGCAGCCATCGCCCGATGGCCTGGCCCAGGCGTTTCTGATCGGCGAGCAATTTATCGGCAACGATCCGGTGTGCCTGATCCTGGGCGACAACATTTTTCACGGGCAGCATTTCGGCGAACAACTGCAGACGGCCGCCACCCGGCAGACGGGCGCAACGGTATTCGGTTACTGGGTCAAAGACCCTGAGCGTTTTGGCGTGATCGATTTCGATGCTCAAGGGCGGGCCATTTCCATTGAAGAAAAACCTACCGCGCCCAAATCCAGCTACGCGGTAACCGGCCTGTATTTCTACGATAACGACGTGATCCAGATCGCCAAGACCATCAAACCCTCCAAACGAGGCGAACTGGAAATCACCGACGTCAACAACGCCTACCTGCACCGCGGCGACCTGCACGTCGAGCGTTTCGGCCGTGGTTTCGCCTGGCTGGACACCGGCACCCACGACAGCCTGCTGGAGGCTTCGCAATATGTGCAAACCATCGAGCACCGCCAAGGTTTGAAAGTCGCCTGCCTGGAAGAAATTGCCTACCAACAGGGCTGGGTCAGCCGCGAGCACATCCTTGAGCGCGCCCAGTACTTTGGCAAGACCGGCTACGGCCAATACCTGTTCCAGATCGCTGGAGAGACACGTTGAACGTCATCGCCACCCGCCTGCCTGAAGTCCTGATCATCGAACCGAAGGTTTTCGGTGATGATCGCGGCTTTTTCTATGAGAGTTTCAACGCTCGGGCGTTCGCCGAGGCCACTGGCTGCGCGTTGCAGTTCGTCCAGGATAACCACTCGCGCTCGGCCAGGGGCGTGTTGCGCGGCCTGCATTATCAAATCGAACAGGCCCAGGGAAAACTGGTGCGGGTCATTGCTGGGGAAGTGCTCGACGTGGCGGTGGACATTCGTCGCAGTTCGGCCACTTTCGGGCAATGGGTGGGCGTACGCCTGTCAGCGCAGAACCATCGGCAACTGTGGGTCCCACCAGGCTTCGCCCATGGCTTCGTCGTGCTCAGCGATTACGCTGATTTTCTCTACAAAACCACCGACTACTACGCGCCCTCGGCCGAGCGTTGCATTCGCTGGGATGATCCGGACCTGGCCATCGACTGGGAACTGGAGAGTGCGCCGATCCTGTCACCCAAGGACCAGGCCGGCAAGGCTCTGCACGAGGCCGACCTGTTCCCATGAGTACCTCCTTGCGCATCCTGATCATCGGCCAGAACGGCCAGGTCTCCCGAGCACTCCAGTCGCGCCTGGCCGGCATGGCTGAGTTGATCGTGCGCGGCAGCGACCAACTCGACCTGGCGCGCCCCGATCACCTTCGTTCGCCCATCACTGCCCTGCGGCCTGACCTGATCATCAACGCCGCCGCCCACACCGCCGTCGACCAGGCCGAGAGCGAACCGGAACGGGCCTTCGCCATCAATGCCACAGCGCCGGGCGTCCTGGCTCAAGTGGCGGTCGAGTTGGGTGTCCCGCTGATCCACTACTCCACCGATTACGTCTTCGATGGCCGCAAGCCTGAGCCCTACACCGAGACCGACTCGCCCAACCCGCTGAGTGTCTATGGGCGCAGCAAGCTGGCCGGCGAGGACGCCATTCGCCACGTCGCCGGGCAGCACCTGATTTTGCGCACCAGTTGGGTGTACTCCAACGAAGGCCGCAACTTCCTGTTGACCATGCAACGCCTGCTGCAGGAAAAATCGCACCTGCGGGTGGTGGACGATCAGATCGGCGCACCGACCTGGGCCGGGACTATCGCCGACAGCACCGCCCACTTGATCGAACGCTGGCAGGCCGGCCGGTGCGGCGCCTGGGGGACTTACCACCTGACGGCGCAGGGTGAAACGTCCTGGTTCGGCTTTGCCCAGGCCATCGGCGAGCACCTGATCGAGCAGCACAAACCCTGCGCGGTGCTTGAGCCCATCCCCTCCAGTGCCTACCCGACTCCGGCCCCACGCCCGCTGAACTCGCGTCTGGATTGCACACGCCTGCTTCAGCAATGGGGTGTAAGTCAGCCAGACTGGCAAAGCGCGCTGCACCAGTGCCTTGCCGCCGGACACTAGGCATAATGCGCCTGTCCCCACTGGCGCCTGATGCTCATGAATTCCACTCTTCCCCGCAGACCCCGCTGGCGCAGCCTGGCCTTGCTTGCGCTGTGCCTGGCGCCGTTGCTGTGGCCGCTGGAACATCTGGCCGAGCGTTACTACCGCAGTGAACTGGCCGGGCAGAACCGCCAGACCCTCGATCTCTACGTCGCCAACCTGTTGGGCACCCTGCATCGCTATGAAGTGCTGCCACAGATTCTCGGTGAGCTGCCGGCCCTGCGCGCCACTTTACTGGCACCGGACGACGGCATCATCCAGGGCAATGCCAATCGACTGCTGAAAAACATCAGCGCCCAGACCGGCGCAGAAGTCATGTACCTGATGGACCCCACCGGCAAGACCCTCGCGGCATCGAACTGGGATAAACACGACAGTTTCGTCGGACGCAATTTTGCCTTCCGGCCGTATTACATCGAAGCAATGGCCGGGCGGCTGGGACGCTTCTTCGGCTTGGGCACCACCTCGGCCAAGCGCGGTTACTTCTTCGCCGCTGCCGTGCGCGACCGGGAAAAAGTGATCGGCGTACTGGTGGTCAAGGTGGATCTGGACCACACCGAAAGCCTCTGGGGCAAAACCCCCGAACAACTACTGGTGACCGACCACAACGGCGTGGTGATCCTCACTTCGCGACAAGAATGGCGATTTCGCGCGACCCGCCCCTTAAGTGACGAGGAGCGCCAGTCCATCAGCGCCGTACAGCCCTACCCGACCCGCGACCCCAAACCGCTGAACCTGGACGCGAACGCCTGGCTGATCCAGACCCAGTCCATTGAGGAGACCCGCTGGAGCGTGAGCATTCTAGCCCCGCGTACCCTGATCGACCGTCCGGTGCGCACCGTGGTGGTCATCGGCGGTGCGGCCTTGCTGGTCCTGATGCTGTTGCTCGGGTTGATGATGCAGCGCCGGCGGCATTACCTGGATCGCATCGCCTTCGAAGGCAAGGCCCGCCAGGAGCTGGAGGGCCGGGTGGCCGAGCGCACCAGTGACCTGGAAGGCCTGAACCGGCGACTCAAGCAAGAGGTGCTGGAACGCGAGCAGGCCCAGCAGGAACTGGTCCGCGCCCAGGATGACCTGGTGCAGGCCGGCAAGCTGTCGGCCCTGGGCACCATGTCGGCCAGCATCAGCCACGAACTCAACCAGCCGCTGGCGGCGATCCGCAGCTATGCCGAAAACGCCGAAATATTGCTCGATCACCAGCGTACCGAGGACGCCCGAGGCAACCTCAAGCTGATCAGTGAGCTGACCGCTCGCATGGCCTCGATCATTGCCCACTTACGCGCCTTCGCCCGCCGCGACCGTCACGCCCCGGAAAGTGTCGCCCTGCAACCGGCGCTGGACGATGCCCTGGCACTGCTCGCCAAGCGCCGGCGCAGCATGGAAGTGGAACTGATCCGCGACCTGCCGGCCGCCACGTTGTGGGTCGAGGCCGGGGAAACGCGCTTGCGCCAGGTGCTCGGCAACCTGCTGGCCAACGCTCTCGACGCCCTGACTGAAAAAGGCCCGCCGCGCAAACTCTGGCTCAGTGCCGAAGCCACCGAAACCGGCGTCAACCTGTACATCCGCGATAACGGCCCGGGGTTTTGCATGGAAGCCCTTGGTCGCGCGGGCGAGCCCTTCTACACCACCAAGACCCGCACCCAGGGCCTTGGCCTGGGGCTGGCGATTTGCGACACCCTGATGCGCGCCTTCGGCGGTGAACTGTCGTTCGCCAATCACAAGGAAGGCGGCGCCCTGATTACCCTGAAGTTGCGCGCTGGCGCGCCCGGTGTGAGCCTGCAACCGTCCGAGGACCGTAGTGTATGACCATCGATAACCGGATTGAGGTGGTGTTGATCGACGACGATCCCCACTTGCGTCAGGCCTTGAGCCAGACCCTCGACCTGGCCGGCCTGAAGGTCCTATCCCTGGCCGAGGCCAAAGGCGTGGCCGGGCAACTGTCTCGCGACTGGCCGGGTGTGGTGGTCAGTGACATTCGCATGCCGGGCATCGACGGCCTTGAGTTGCTGAGCGAACTCCATGCCCAGGACCCGGAGCTGCCGGTGTTGCTGATCACCGGCCATGGCGACGTGCCGCTGGCAGTCCAGGCCATGCGCGCCGGAGCCTATGACTTCCTTGAGAAACCTTTCCCCAGCGATCACCTGCTCGACAGCGTGCGCCGGGCCCTGGCCTTGCGGCGCCTGGTACTGGACAACCGCAGCCTGCGCCTGGCCCTGAGCGACCGCCATGAACTCAGCGCCCGGCTCGTCGGCCAATCGCCCTCGATACTGCGCCTGCGCGAGCAGATCGGTGCGTTAGCGGCGACCCGCGCCGATGTGCTGATCCTCGGAGAAACCGGGGCCGGCAAGGAGGTAGTCGCCCGAGCCCTGCACGATCTGTCGGGCCGGCGCAACGGCCCCTTCGTCGCGATCAACGCCGGAGCCCTGGCCGAGTCGGTGGTGGAGAGCGAGCTGTTCGGTCATGAGCCCGGCGCTTTCACCGGCGCGCAGAAGCGCCGCATCGGCAAGTTCGAGTTCGCCAACGGCGGTACGCTGTTTCTCGATGAAATCGAAAGCATGAGCCTGGACGTTCAGGTCAAACTGCTGCGGCTGCTGCAAGAGCGGGTAGTGGAACGACTGGGGGGCAATCAACAGATCCCGCTGGACATCCGCGTCATCGCCGCCACCAAGGAAGACCTGCGTCAGGCCGCTGATCAGGGTCGTTTTCGCGCCGACCTGTATTACCGCCTGAACGTCGCGCCGTTGCGTATCCCCCCGCTGCGTGAACGCGGTGAGGATGCCCTGATGCTGTTCCAGCATTTCGCCGACGAAGCCAGCGCCCGTCACGGCCTGCCGCCCCACGAGTTGCAACCGGCCCAACGGGCATTGCTGCTGCGCCATAGCTGGCCGGGCAACGTGCGAGAATTGCAGAACGCCGCCGAGCGTTTTGCCCTGGGTCTGGAACTGGCCCTGGACAACAGCGCGCCCGACGGTAGCCCCGGTGCGCCGGTCGAAGTGATCAGCGGCGGCTTGAGCGAGCAGGTGGAGAACTTCGAGAAAACCCTGATCGCCGCCGAACTGGCCCGCCCTCACAGCTCGGTGCGCAGCCTCGCCGAAGCCCTGGGCATTCCGCGCAAGACCTTGCACGACAAGTTACGCAAGCATGGGCTGAACTTCGGCGATAGCCAGGGCCATGCCGATGAGTCCGATTGAGTCTGCTTGAGTGATTGCCATCTTCCCTTTCAAAAGAGGCCCTGCATGAACCGCGACAGCCGCTACCTGGAATCGATCCTGCACCACGACATCCCGTTGACGCGGGACATGGGCCTGAAGGTGCTCGACTGGCAGGCCCGGCAACTGCGCCTGTTTTTACCGCTGGAGGCCAACGTCAACCACAAGAGCACCATGTTCGGCGGCAGCCTGTACTGCGGCGCAGTGCTGGGCGGCTGGGGCTGGCTGCACCTGGCCTTGCGCGAAGAGGGCATTGAGGACGGGCATATCGTCATTCAGGAAGGGCAGATCAGCTATCCACTGCCAGTCACGAGGGACGCCACGGTCATTTGCCAGGCTCCCGAAGAAAAGGTCTGGAAACGCTTCCTGGCCACCTACCGGCGCTACGGACGCGCGCGGCTGACCTTGCAGACCCAGGTGATAAATGCCGGGAGCGAAGCACCAGCGGTGCAATTTGTGGGGCAGTACGTGTTGCACCGCTGACCCCCGAGCATCACAAAAAACCCTGTGGCGAGGGAGCTTGCTCCCGCTCGGCTGCGCAGCAGACGCATTGGGGCCGCTTCGCAGCCCAGCGGGAGCAAGCGCCCTCGCCACAACAACTGTCCCAAGTCCAGCAAGGGGCAGCCGATTCAGGAGCGGGCCAGTTCCAGCAGTTTCCCACGCCACGCCGCCTTTGCCGGCAACGCCAGGAAGGATTCATTCAACAGCGACTCCCGCGGCGGATAGCAGAACGGCTCGCCGCGTAGGTCCAGCACCTCGCCGCCCGCACCCTCCAGCACGCCTTGGGCGGCGGCGGTGTCCCACTGGGACGTCGGCGCCAGTCGCGGATAGCAATCCGCCGCGCCCTCGGCCAGCAGGCAGAATTTCAACGAACTGCCGATGCTGGTCAGTTGCAACTCACCCAGGCTCTCGCTCAAGCCGCCCAAGAGACGCTCTTGCTCCGGGCTGGTATGGCGACGGCTGGCGACCACCGTAAAAGCATCACCCGGCGCCGGCACGTTACGCACTTCGATCGGCAACGGCTCGCCCCCCTTGTCGCCACGCCAGGCGCCGAATCCCGCGCCACCGACATAAAAGCGACCATTGGTGGGCATCGACACTACGCCAAACACCACCCGCCCCTGCTCGACCAGTGCGATATTGACGGTGAATTCCTCACTGCCAGAAATGAACTCCTTGGTGCCGTCCAGCGGGTCCACCAGCCACCAGCGTTGCCAGCCGGCGCGCACGCTTTGCGCAATATTGGCGTCCTCTTCGGAGAGGATTGCAATATCCGGCGCCAACGCGGTCAGCCCGGCCACGATCACATCGTGAGCGGCCATGTCGGCGGCGGTCACCGGCGATGCGTCGGCCTTGTGGTTGACCTGCACATTGGCTCGCCAGAACGGCAGGATCGCCTCACCGGCCTTGAGCGCCAGCTCAACCACAGGGGCCATTAGAGGATGGGGGAAATTCATGACAGGAACGCTCCGCGCTGGGTCAGCAGGTCACGGGCCAGGTACAGCGCCGCCAAGGCCCGGCCCTCCGTGAATTGAGGGTTTTGCGCCAAGGCCGACAACTCACGCAGGTTGACCTTGTCCACACGCATCGGCTCAGGCTCGTCGCCTTCCAGCCGCTCTTCATAGAGATCGGTCGCCAGCACCACCTGGATCTTCTGGCTCATGTAGCCGGGGGACAGGGACAGTTCAGTCAGGTGTTCCAACTGACGTGCACCATAGCCGGCCTCTTCTTTAAGCTCCCGCTCAGCCGCCGCCAACACGTCTTCACCCGGCTCAATCAAACCCTTGGGCAGGGACAATTCGTAGGCATCGGTGCCGCCGCAGTATTCTTCCACCAACACGGCGTGATCGGCGTCGAGCATCGCCACGATCATTACCGCGCCGTAACCTGCGCCCTTGCCCGCCAAACGCTCATAGGTGCGCTCCACGCCGTTGGAAAACCGCAGTTTCAGTTCTTCCACGCAAAACAGGCGGCTGGTGGCGACGATCCGTCGATCGAGTATGGTGGGTTTCTGGCGCATAAACGGCTCCCTGGGCGATAGCGGGCTACTATACCCGGCCTATTCTGATTGTTTGTGTCGGATATCCGATTACCGCTGGAGAAGCTTTATGGCCTTGCTGCCCTGGCACGAGATCGATACGGTGCTGCTGGACATGGATGGCACCCTGCTGGACCTGCATTACGACAACCATTTCTGGATGGAACACTTGCCCCAACGCTACGCCGAACTGCATGGCGTGAGCCGGGCCATGGCGGAGCTGGAGTTGCAGCCGCTGTTCGAGCGCAACGCCGGTCAATTGCAGTGGTATTGCCTGGACTTCTGGAGCAGCGAGTTGAAATTGCCGGTGCGCGAACTGAAGCTGGAAACCGCGCACCTGATTGCCCTGCGCCCGGACGCCGACACGTTCCTGGCGGCGATCCAGCGGGCGGGTAAACGGGTGGTAATGATCACCAACGCCCATCGCGACTCATTGTCCCTGAAGCTGGAACGCATCGAACTGGCCCCTTACTTCGAACGTTTGATCAGCTCTCACGACTACGGTTTCCCCAAGGAAAGCCCGCAGTTCTGGGATGCCCTGCAAGCCGATCTGAACTTCGACCCGGCCCGCAGCCTGTTTATCGACGACACCTTGCCAGTGCTGCGCAGCGCCCGGGAATTCGGCGTGGCACACCTGCTGGCGGTCAGCGTACCGGACAGCCGCAAAGGGCCGAAGGATACGGGGGAGTTCGAGGCGTTGGGGGATTATCGGGATTTGATTGCCGGGCTTTGATAGCCGGCCGTTTGCATCGCGAGCAGGCTCGCTCTCACAAGGTTCCTTGTTCGCCACAGATCCAGTGTGGGAGCGAGCCTGCTCGCGATGAAGACGATGCGGTCCTCAAGCTTTATTCGGGAATGCGCAGCACCTGCCCCGGATAGATCTTGTCCGGATGCGACAGCATCGGTTTGTTGGCTTCAAAAATCTTGTTGTACTTGTTCGCATCGCCATAAACACGCTTGGAAATGGCGCTCAGGGTGTCACCTTTTACGACGGTAACGAACTTGGCCTCAGTGGCCACAGGACCCGTCACGGTGATTTGGTCATCGACTTCACTGATACCGTGCACGTTGCCCAGCGCCAACAAAATCTTTTCTTTCTCTTCCTGGGTCGCGGCTTCACCCGAGGCAATGACTTTTTCGCCCTCGACTTTCACCTGGATCTTTGAAGTATCAATGCCTGTCAGCGCCTCCTTTACGTGATTGGTCAGCGCTTCGCTGTTGGCCTGTGCCTTGTCGGGCGTCAGTGCATCAAGAATTTTCTCACCGGCATCTTTCAAAAAACTGAAAAGGCTCATCGTGTTCTCTCCATAGGTTTAAGTGTCCAGACGCAAAAGCCTAGACCAAGCCAAACGAACCCGGTTCCCAGCCGACCAATGACCCTGCCGCGTACAAAGCGCTAGAATCCCAACCTTCCCGCGCCCTGGAACGAAGATGGACATCAAGCAGCTGAAATTTCTCATCGCGCTCGACGAAACCCGCCACTTCGGCCAAGCGGCCGCGCGCTGCCACATCACCCAACCAACCCTGTCAATGCGCCTGCGCAGCCTTGAGGAAGAGCTGGGTCTGCCGCTGGTCAATCGAGGCCAGCGCTTTGAAGGTTTCACCGCTCCGGGGGAGCGGGTGTTGGCCTGGGCACGCACGGTCATGGCGGCCTATGACGGTCTACAGGCCGAAGCGGCGGCCTGCCGTGGCAACCTGGTGGGTACCCTGCGCCTGGGAGTGGTGCCATTGTCGGACTTCGATCCGTTGTCGATGATGCAGCGGCTGCACAGCGAGCACCCTAACCTGCATTTCGAATTGTCATCCTTAAGCTCCGAACGCATCCTCGAACAACTGGCGAACAACCGCATCGACCTGGGCATTTCCTATCTGGAGCGCCTGGACACCGAGCGCTTCGACGCCCTGCCCTTCAACCATACGCGCATGGGCTTGCTCTTTGACCAGCGATACTTCTATTTCGGCGAGCAGCCGCTGAGCTGGGAAGCGCTGATCGAGTTGCCCCTGGGCATGCTCACCAGCGGCATGCATTTTCGTCAGTCCATCGACCACAACTTCCACAGTCGAGGCCTCACACCCCGCCCTCTGCTGCAAACCGACGCGGTGCATCAATTGTTACAAGCCGTGCACGGCGGACTGTGTTGCGCAGTGATGCCGCTGGACAGTGGCGTGGGCATGCTGACCCAGGACTTGCGCATCCAGCCCATCGAAGACGCGCAAACCCTGGTCCCACTGGGTCTGATCATGCGCCGCGGCGCTCCGCGCTCGGCTTTGGCGGAGGCTTGCTTCGCCCTCTACCAGAAATCATCAACGACATCTTGATCGACGTCATCTATTGATAGATCAGTAATAGCGATTAGACGTGGCAGATTGCCGCATTTAGTCTTATCACTATTCCCACTGTCAGTGATGCCTATGAACGACAAGCCTCCGGTCTGTTCTGCGCCTGCGGAGAAAATACCCGCGCCAGCCGCCAGCCAGAGCTATCGCTACTGCAACCTGGACCATTCCCAATCGGACAGCACCGCGCTGGCCGAGGAAGTGGCGCTGGCGATCGCCTATAACGGCATCAGTCAGGCCGTCATGCTGGTCACGCCGTCTGACCTTGAAGACTTCATCGTCGGCTTCAGCCTAGGCAGCGGCATCATTGAACACCCTGCGGACATCTATGACGTGCAACTGAGCGGCGACGGGTCTGCGCAATACGCCCAGGTAACCATCGCCAACCGCGCCTTCTGGAACCTCAAGCAACAACGCCGACAACTGGCCGGCACCAGTGGCTGCGGGCTTTGCGGGGTGGAAGCGGTGGAGCAGGCATTACCGAACCTCAAGGCACTGCCCGGCACGCCACTGCCACCGGCCCAGTGGCTCGAAGACCTGCGTCAACGCATCGGCCAGTTCCAGCCCCTGGGCCAGCATTGCGGCGCGGTCCACGCGGCCCTGTTCATGAACGCCCAAGGCCAATTGCTGCTGGGACGCGAAGATATCGGCCGGCACAACGCGCTCGACAAACTGATCGGCGCGCTGATCCGGCAACAGATCCCGGTGAACGGAGGCGTGGCGATCGTCACCAGTCGTTGCAGCCTCGAATTGATCCAGAAGGTGTTGCGCGCCGGCATCCAGACCCTGGTCAGCCTGTCGTCACCCACCGGCCTTGCCGTGCAGTGGGCCCGCCAGCACAACCTCAATCTCATCCACCTGCCGCAGAAAAGTGCGCCGCGGGTCTATAGCCCTGCGATGGAGAATCAAGCGTGAGCAATCATCAACAAGCCGATCAGAAACCCGTACCGCGCTACAAGCCCTACAAGGGCCCGGCCGGTGGTTGGGGCGCGCTGATCAGCGTCGCCCAGGCCTGGCTGACCAGCGACAATGCGCTGAAGAACCTGCGCATGATGCTCAAGACCAACCAGAACGGCGGCTTTGACTGCCCAGGCTGTGCCTGGGGAGACTCGCCGGAAAGCGGCATGGTCAAGTTCTGCGAGAACGGCGCCAAAGCCGTGAACTGGGAAGCGACCAAGCGCCGTGTCGATGGCGCATTCTTCGCCAAACACAGTGTGACGTCGCTGCTGGAGCAGAGCGACTATTGGCTGGAATACCAGGGGCGCCTGACCGAGCCACTGAGCTACGACGCCGAAACCGACCGCTACAAACCCATCAGTTGGGAAGCGGCATTTGCCCTGATCGGCAAACACTTGCAGGGGCTCTCCAGCCCGAACCAGGCTGAGTTCTATACCTCGGGCCGGGCCAGCAACGAAGCAGCCTACCTTTATCAGTTGTTCGTGCGCGCCTACGGCACCAACAACTTCCCCGACTGCTCGAACATGTGCCATGAAGCCAGTGGCGTGGCGCTGTCCCAGAGTGTCGGCGTAGGCAAAGGCACCGTGACTTTCGACGATTTCGAGCACGCCGACGCGATTTTCGTCTGGGGCCAGAACCCAGGCACCAACCATCCACGCATGCTCGAACCGCTGCGCGAAGCAGTGAAACGCGGCGCCCAGGTGGTGTGCATCAACCCGCTCAAGGAGCGTGGCCTGGAGCGTTTCCAGCACCCGCAAAACCCGATCGAAATGCTTACCAACGGGGATAAACCGACCAACTCCGCCTATTTCCGTCCAGCCCTGGGTGGCGACATGGCCGTGCTGCGGGGCATGGCCAAGTTCCTGCTGCAATGGGAACGTGAGGCGCAAAACACCGGCGCTGCTGCAGTGTTCGACCACGCGTTTCTGAACGAACACAGCATCGACGTACTGGATTACCTGGCCGTGGTCGATGACACTCCATGGGAGCAGATCGTTGAGCAGTCGGGCTTGACTCTGGTCGAGATCGAACAAGCGGCGCGCATGTACGCCATCAGCAAGAACGTGATCATGTGCTGGGCGATGGGCATCACCCAACACCGCCATTCGGTGGCGACCATCCAGGAAATCGCCAACCTGATGCTGCTGCGCGGCAACATCGGCCGGCCGGGCGCCGGTCTGTGCCCGGTTCGCGGCCACAGTAACGTGCAGGGCGACCGGACCATGGGCATCAACGAGCGTCCGCCGGCGGCGTTCCTTGACTCGCTGGAGCGTCGCTTCCAGTTCAAGGTGCCGCGCGAGAATGGCCACAACGTGGTCGAAGCGATCCACGCCATGGCTGACGGCCGGGCGAAGGTCTTCATCGCTCTGGGCGGCAACTTCGCTCAGGCCACCCCGGACAGTGATCGGACGTTCCAGGCCTTGGGCAATTGCGACCTGACTGTGCAGATCAGCACCAAGCTCAACCGCAGCCATCTGGCTCATGGAAAAGAGGCGCTGATCCTACCGTGCCTGGGCCGTACCGACATCGACCTGCAAGTCGAAGGCGCACAAGCGGTGACCGTGGAGGACTCCTTCAGCATGGTCCATGCATCCAATGGCCAATTGCAGCCGCTGTCGAACCAGATGCGTTCCGAGCCCTGGATCATTGCCGGCATCGCCGCCGCCACACTGGGCCACCATCCGGTGGACTGGAACTGGCTGGTGGCGGACTACAACCGCATCCGCGACCTGATCGCCGATACCATCCCGGGGTTCAAAGACTTCAACGAAAAGCTCCAGAACCCCGGCGGCTTCTATCTGGGCAACAGCGCCGGTGCACGTCGCTGGAACACCGCCTCAGGCCGCGCCAACTTCAAGCCCAACCGGCTGCCGACCGACCTGGTGCATGAACGCACCCGCGCCACCGGGCAGTTGCCTGACCTGATCATGCAGTCCATGCGCTCCCACGATCAGTACAACACCACCATCTATGGCCTCGATGACCGCTATCGCGGCGTGAAGGGCCAGCGTGACGTGTTGTTCGTCAACGAAGCGGACATCATTCGACTGGGCTTCAAACCTGGGCAGAAGGCCGACATCGTCTCGCTCTGGGATGACGGCCGCGAGCGACGGGTCAAAGGCTTTACCCTGTTGGCATTCGACATTCCCGCCGGACAGGCCGCCGCCTATTACCCTGAAGTGAATCCGTTGGTGCCGTTGGAGAGCACCGGCGACGGCAGCCATACCCCGACTTCGAAATTCGTGGCGATCCGTCTGGAAGCAGCGAGCGAGAATGGGCTGATTCTGGCCAAGTCGGCCTGACACAACGTGCCAGGAGATTAGGTTGTGTGGGAGCAAGGCTTGGCTCCCCACAATCCTGCTTTTCAATCGCCCACAAAAAAGCCGTTTTCCATAGAAAACGGCCTGTCCGAAGTAGCTAAAGACCGGCGAAAATCTGTTAAGTTCCGCCCAAAAAACAATAACTTATCGAATTGTGCACAAGTCGTGTTACTCGTCGGATTTCGATTGTAACCAAGCGAAGCCAGCCTCAGGATCGCGCCGTCATCCCTTTGAGGCTCCTCTATGAAGTTCTCCTCGATTCTCTTGTTGTCCCTTGGCCTGATCAGTGGCGCAGCCTCTGCCGGTGGCACCACCGAAGCAGGCGTGGGCGGCGCATTGGGCGGGGTTCTGGGTTCTGTGGTCGGCCAGTCCTTGGGCGGCAACACCGGGTCCACCATCGGCGCAGCCTTGGGTGGCGCGGGTGGCAGTGCGGTCGGTGCGGACAAACGCAGCCGCGGCGAAGCAGCGATTGGCGGTGCGCTGGGCGCAGCCGGCGGTAACGTGGTCGGCCGTAGCGTAGGCGGCACCACCGGCAGCCTGATCGGTGCAGCAGCAGGCGGCGGCGCTGGCGGTGCACTGGGCAACTATATGGGCAAGGACGATGACGACGATCGTCGTTATGACGGTCGCCGTGGTGATCGCCGTTACTACCGTGACGGCCATCCAGGTCGTGGCCATGCCTATGGGCATCGCAAGCACAAGCACAAACATCGCTATCACGACGATTGATCACTGGCTCTAACCAGTAGTCGATAGAAAATCGCAGTCTTCGTCAGCGCTTCTCAAGCGTCTGACAGGAGACTGCGATTTTTCGCTTAAATCACCAGCCGTTCCAAAGCGGCGCGCAACCGATCCGGAATCGCCACTGGCCGATTCGAAGACCGCTCCACAAAAACATGCACAAAGCGCCCCGCCGCGCAGGCCTCCTCCTCCCCCGCCTTGAACACCGCCAGCTCATACTGCACTGAACTGCTGCCCAGCTTCCCCACCCGCAGACCGATTTCAATCCGGTCGGGAAAGGCGATCGAGGCAAAGTAGTCGCAAGCCGAACTCACCACGAACCCCACCACCTCCCCATCGTGGATATCGAGGCCGCCGACCTCGATCAGATAAGTGTTCACCGCCGTGTCGAAAAAACTGTAATAAGTCACGTTGTTGACGTGACCGTACACGTCGTTGTCGTGCCAGCGTGTGGTGATCGGTTGCAGGTGCGGGTATTCGCTACGTTGGGGCATCAGGTGTCCTTTACGGTTGCTCAATGGTTCATGCGTTGTTCAGGATTTTGAGGCCTGGTGTTGTGCGAATCCCTTGCCCTGGGCCGCCAGCTCCCCGATCAGACGCGCGGGCTTCCAGTGGTCCCCCTGCTTCGTTTCGAGTTCCAGCAGCCGTGCATGGATGTCTTCAAGTCCCTGATGGTCGGCCCAGGCCATCGGGCCGCCCTTGTCCGCGGGGAAGCCGTAGCCGTTGAGATACACCAGGTCGATGTCATGAGCCGACTCGGCAATACCTTCCTGCAGGATTTTCGCGCCCTCATTGACCAGCGCCAGCAAGCAACGCTCGAGGACTTCCTCGGGGCCGATCTCGCGACGCTGAAAACCCAACGTTTCACTGACTCGCTGCACCAGCGCATCGACCTCTACATCATGCTCGGCCTGGCGACTGCCGGCTTCGTAGTGATAGTACCCGTTGCCGCTTTTCTGGCCGAACCGACCCAGTTCGCACAAACGGTTGTCCACTTGCACCTCGGGTGCATCCTGACCTTTGCCCGCCAGTTCCCGAGCGCGCCACTCCAGGTCGATGCCGACGACGTCGTACATGCGAAACGGCCCCATGGCGAAGCCGAAACCCTGCAATGCCGCGTCAACCTGATGGGGAAACGCCCCTTCCAGCAGCATCTTGCGCGCCTCCAGCACATAGGGGTGAAGCATCCGATTGCCGATGAACCCGTGGCAATTGCCCGACACCACGCTGACCTTGCCCATGCGCTTGCCCAATACCAGGGCTGCGTCCAGCACCGCTTTGGAGGTTTGCGCACCACGAACGATTTCCAGCAACTTCATGATGTGCGCCGGGCTGAAGAAGTGCAGACCCAACACCTGGGTGGGGCGGCGGGTGACGGCGGCAATCGCATCGATGTCCAGCGCCGAGGTGTTGCTCGCCAGAATGGCTTGCGGCTTGAGCAAGCCGTCCAGCTCGCGGAAGATCTTCTGCTTGAGCTCAAGGTTCTCGTAAACCGCCTCGATGACCAGATCCACATTGCGGATCGCCGCGTAGTCATCTGCCCGCGTCACCCTGGCGATTCGGGCATCGGCTTCACCCTGGTCGATACGGCCCTGGCGCACGTTGTGGGCATAAGTATCGGCCACGGCAGCTAACGCCTGTTCCAGCATCTGCGGGTTGTTGTCGACCCACTGCACCGTCACGCCGGCGTTGGCCAGGCACATCACGATGCCCCGCCCCATAGTGCCTGCACCGACTACGGCGGCGCGCTGAATATCGAAGGGTGTCTGGCTCATGTTTGCTCTCTTGTTGGCGATCCAAAGACAGCCCTCACCTTAGTCAGCCGCAGAATATTTTTGAAATTTATTCGTGTGATGGCGGGCATTCATCGGATGGATGCGGATTACAAAGCCGCTTGAACCCAGTGGCGAACTTCGGCGTACGGGTAATCCTCCAGCTGCGCATATCCTGGAATCGTCCGTGCCTTCAGCTTGGTGAACAACGGCACGCTGATGCCGCAGAGGAACCGGGTCACCCGCTCCGCAGAGGGGGCACTGCCGGTATGCTGCTCGTGCCTGTTGATAAAGTCGCCACACAGCGCGTTGAAGTCTCTGTCCACCAGTACTGGTAATGGTGGTGGCTCCGGCAGACGGGCAACGTGTCCATGGCACACCGAACAATGACCACAGCGCTGCGGTGCACTTTCATCGCCGAAATACTGGGCCAACCGATAACCGAGGCAATGATCGGTGGCGAACAGTTCGAGCATCGCGTGGATCCGCGCGATCTCCCCACGCTCGTGCCGGGTGAAATAGTCGTGCAACTCGGCGCTCAGCGCCTGAACGTCGAACCCTGCTTCAAGCACGTTATACACCTCGGTCATCTGTTTGCTTTCCAGCTCGACCCAGCCCTTTTCCTGAAAGTAATCCAGCGCCTTGACCACGCGGTTCCGCTCGGCGTGATACAGCTGGTACATCCCGTCGAAATCCACCGTGGCCCAGGTACGAGCACGGCTGGAGGTCTGGATGATGGCCGAGACGAACGCCTGACGCTCACCTTCGAAGTGCTCGAGCAATGCCTGCGGCTCGATCAGAAACTTGAAGCGATACTCCGCGAAATAGGCATAACGCGGCGCGATCAGCCGGCGCAGTTCCAATTGCACCAGCAGCGTCTTGAGCGGCAGTTGCCGGATGTTGCTCTTGTCCGCCAGCGGCCCCAGCAAAAACTCCCATTGCCCATCGGCCGCTGCGGCCTTCAACTCATCAAGCACGCACCGAATACCCATCAGCTCCGGCGTATCACCATAAACAAAGTTTTCCAGCACATTGAGGCTGTCACGGTTGGCCAGGACCAGACAATCGGACGGCAACCCATCACGCCCCGCCCGGCCGATCTCCTGGCTGTAGTTCTCGATGGATTTAGGCAGGTCGAAATGCGCCACGTTGCGGATATCACTCTTGTCGATACCCATGCCGAAGGCGATGGTCGCAACGATGCAATTGCACTGCCCGCCCATGAACCGTCGCTGAATGGCTTCGCGTTGTTCATGAGGTAAGCCGGCGTGATAAGCCTCGGCCCCAATTCCATGCTGGCTCAAGTGCTCGGCAATCTGCTCGGCGGTTCGCTGCAAGGTGACATAGACGATGCTCGGCTGCCCGGCTCGCTCGCCCAGCCATTGCACCAGTCGCCGCCGTTTATCCGCGCCGCGCACCGGTTCCACCAGCAGGTTGAGGTTAGGTCGATAGAAGCCGGTGGTGACCACATCGTCGGGGGCGATGGCGAACTTCGCCTGCATGTCCGCGATGACTTTGGGCGTTGCGGTGGCCGTCAACAGCAACACCTGGGGAATGTCGAACTGACGCTGGTAGTCGGGGAGCTTGAGGTAGTCGGGACGAAAGTTATGCCCCCATTCGGAGATGCAGTGGGCCTCATCTACCACCAGCAACGAGATCGGTACCTGCTGCAGGAAATTGCGAAAGCGCTCGTTCTTCAGCCGCTCCACCGAAATCATCAGAATCTTCAACTCGCCCGAACGGGCCCGTGCCATGACCTCGCTGGCTTCGTCACGACGCTGGACTGAATCGATACTCGCCGCCGCAATGCCATGGCGATGCAGGAACGCCAGTTGGTCCTGCATCAGTGCCAGCAGCGGCGAGACCACCAGGGTCAGATGCGGTAATAGCAGGGCCGGCAATTGATAGCACAGGGACTTGCCCGAGCCGGTAGGAAAAATGGCCGCTGCCGACCGACCGGCAAGTACTGCGCTGACGGCAGCTTCCTGACCGGGGCGAAACTGCGGATAACCGAAAACCTGTTCCAGGGTGCTGTGCATAGGCGGTCACTCCTTGACTGCTGCGATGCCAAAAGCCTAGCCGGACGGCGCAGGGAGTCGAGAAAAGGTTTGGGGGGAAAACGATACCGGATGATACAGCCTCAGCGCCTTTGTGCTTTGCCATGAGGCGATACAAATCCAGGCACTTTGATGCCTCGTTCCCGTTTCGCTTGCAAGGTAAGGTGCGCCATCCACTCATGCGTTACAGGCCTGGAAGCCTGGCGCTCAAGACTCCGCTCAAGGACTGAACCATGTCACATCCATTTTCCGCGCTACGCACCCTGGCGCTAACGTCGGCCTCACTGCTGGCCGGTTGCTTGACCATTCCAGCACAACCCGACATGCGAACCACCGTGTTCGAAACACCGGAATACCGCGCCCAGCAAGGTCTGGCCATCGTCAAAGCCTCAGCTCTGTATGCCCGGGGTGGCACCGGCCGGAACGTGACCGTGGCGCTGATTGACTCTGGACTGAACAGCAGCCTGACGGAGTTCGAGGGCAGGCTGGGTGACCCCGGATTCGACCATGTCGAAAACCGTCCCGGTACCCTTGACCGGGTCGGTCACGGCACGCAAATGGCCGGCATCCTCGCCGCCAACAAGGACGACCAGGGCATGCATGGCATCGCGTTTGAGGCCAGGTTGATCCCCTTCCGTTTCGGCGACGACAACGAACCGTTTTTTTTCGACAGCGAAATCGCACAGTCCTGGCAAAGCGGTTTCGACAAGGGCGCGCGCCTGTTCAATAACTCGTGGGCCAACGCCATCCCCGCCACCGAAATCACTGAAGCACGTTACAACCAGGTGATGCCCGACTCCCTGGCCGCTGCCCGAAAACTGGTGGAAGACGGCGCCGTATTTGTCTTCCCGACCGGCAATGAGCTCAAGCGCGAGCCCTTGGCCGAACCTGGGTTACCGGCAGCGTTGCCGGAACTGGAGAAAGGCTGGATCGCGGTCGTGGCGTTGAAAAACGATGGCAGCACCATCAATGGAAAATCCAACTATTGCGGCGTCGCAGCCGCCTGGTGCATCGCCGTACCCGGCGGCGACGCAGGTCCACAGGCAGGCCTGCTTACCGTGGGCAAGGATGGCCGTTACGTGCAAACCGCCGGCACATCCCCAGCCGCCGCGTTGGTCAGTGGCGCACTGGCCGCGCTGCAAAGCCTCTACCCGCAGCTCAACGCACAGCAAGTGCGCGAACATCTGCTGGCGACAGCCAACCGCACTGGCATCTACGCCAACAGCGAAGCCTACGGCAGAGGGTTGATGGACCTTGAGGCGGCCTCACGACGCGCCCCAGGACCGCTGGCTGACTGAATCAGGAGGCCGCTACCGCTCGCGGCTGTCGAAGCCTCCCGGACAGTTCCTAGACGGTCGTGGGATATTTCTTCTTTTTCCAACGGGCAAAGATTTCGCCCTAAACTTTCCACCTATACAGACGCCACCCTCACCCCGGACATTTTTTCATGTACCTCGCCCCAGATTTTCCTGACGACCACGCCATGCGCCAGCTCATGGAACTGCTCCATGAAGAAATCGGCCTGCCGGAGCGCAAGACAATCCGTCTGGACACCGCCATCAATCTCGACTTGGGCTGTGACGGCGCGGACGCTCGGCATCTGATGGAAGCATTGGAGGAGCGGTTCGCCCTCGACCTCATTGACTACGACGCGTACCGCTACTTTCAGCCGGAAGGATTTGATGTGTTTCAAAAGCGCAGGGCCAAGGGCCGTGGCAGCAAGGTGCCACTGACCATTGGGATGCTCTACAAAGCAATCAAGGCTCAGCGCTGGGAGACGCAGGAAGTGGAAGGGGTGTAGCCGAACGGCACGCATTAAGTGGCATTATTCTGGCTGTTTACCGTGATTCCAGGTGGAATAATGGCTGCTTTCGAGCCGGGAGCAGCACAGCATTGCATCCGCCCCCTCAAAAGCCGTCCATAAAAAAACCGCCCTGAAAAAGGGCGGTTTTTTCATTCGCTCACCAAGCCTTACAACTGCGGTCCAGCCGCCTTGATCGCGTCGCTCACTTCAAACTTCTTGAAGTTCTCGATGAACAAGCCGGCCAATGCCTTGGCGGCTTCGTCGTACGCAGCCTTGTCGGTCCAGGTGTTGCGTGGGTTCAACAGGCCAGTCTCAACGCCCGGAACGGCAAGCGGCACGTCCAGGTTGATGATGTCCAGGTGCTCGGTTTCAGCACCGATCAGCGCGCCGCTCTGAATTGCCGCGATCACCGCACGGGTGGTCGGGATGTTGAAGCGCTTGCCGACGCCGTAGCCACCGCCGGTCCAGCCGGTGTTGACCAGGTAGACCTTGGAGCCGAAGCCGCGGATACGCTTGATCAGCAGCTCAGCGTATTCACCAGCAGGACGTGGGAAGAATGGAGCGCCGAAGCAGGTGGAGAACGTCGACTTGATGCCGCTGCCCGAACCCATTTCAGTCGAGCCCACCAGTGCGGTGTAACCGGACAGGAAGTGGTAGGCCGCTTGTTCTTCACTGAGGATCGACACCGGCGGCAGTACGCCGGTCAGGTCGCAAGTCAGGAAGATCACTGCGTTTGGCTCGCCACCGAGGTTTTTCGGTGCGCGTTTTTCGATCAGTTCACGCGGGTAGGCGGCGCGGCTGTTCTGGGTCAGGCTGTCGTCGGCGTAATCGGCTTTCTTGGTGACCGGGTCCAGGACAACGTTTTCCAGTACGGCGCCGTGCTGGATGGCTTTCCAGATAACCGGCTCGTTCTTCTCGGACAGGTCGATGCACTTGGCATAGCAACCGCCTTCAATGTTGAAGACCACGCCAACACCCCAGCCGTGCTCGTCATCACCGATCAGGTAACGGCTTTCATCGGCGGACAGCGTGGTTTTGCCCGTGCCCGACAGGCCGAAGAACAGGGTTACATCGCCCTCTTCGCCCATGTTGGCGGCGCAGTGCATAGGCAGTACGTCAACCGCTGGCAGCAGGAAGTTCTGGACGGAGAACAGCGCTTTCTTCATTTCACCGGCGTAACGCATGCCGGCGATCAGTACTTTCCTGGCCGCGAAGTTGATGATCACGGTGCCGTCGGAATTGGTGCCGTCGCGCTCAGGCTCGCAGACGAAGTTCGGCGCGTTGAGGATCTGCCATTCATCCTTGCCACCGGCGTTGTACTGCTCGGGGTTGATGAACAGGCAGCGGCCGAACAGGTTGTGCCAGGCAGTCTCGGTGGTCATCTTGACCGGCAGGTAGTGCGCAGGGTCGGAACCTACATGAACATGGGAGACAAAACGCTCACGCTCGCCCAGATAGGCTGCTACGCGGTCCCACAGGGCGTCGAACTTGTCGGCCGGGAACTTGCGGTTGATCGGGCCCCAGGCAATGGCGTCCTGGGTGGTCGGCTCTTCAACGATGAAACGGTCAACCGGTGAACGACCGGTACGATGACCGGTGCGAACAACCAGCGCGCCAGTATCGGCAAGCTCGCCTTCACCGCGACTGAGGGCTTCTTTGACCAGATCATCGACACTCAGATCGGTGTACACGGCGTTATTGGCTTGCGTCATGAGATTCCCCGTCGGCCTGTGGCCGAGTGCTCCAAACGTTTTGTAGTAGGAAGTCGCGCACTACTACCCGAAAAAAGTGGGCCGGATTATGCCAGAAAAGCCCAAAAAAAGTAGGGCCCTCCCGTCAGTACGGCGTAAATCCGGCGTTTGCCAGGAGATTTACCTGCGCTGAACCGTTTTAGTGACGAGTATCTGACGGTGTGTCGACACCCGCACCGGCGAACAATTGGGCGATGTCCGCAGCGTCGAACAGGTAGCGCTCGTTGCAAAACTGGCAATCGATCTCGATGGCGCCACCATGCTCGATCACCAATTGCTGCGCATCTTCCAGACCCAGACTGACCAGCGCATTGCCGGAACGTTCACGAGAGCAGCTGCATTGGAAGCGCAACGGCTGAACGTCGAACAGGCGGACCTGCTCTTGATGGTAGAGACGATGCAACACGGTTTCGTTGTCCAGGCTCAGTAGCTCATCGGCGCTCAGGGTGCTGGCCAGAGCGGTGATGTGCTGCCAGCTGGCGTCACGTTCTTGCGGGTCGCGAAGGCGATCGGCGGGCAACTGCTGCAGCAGCAAACCACGGGCACGCCGCCCGTCGGCATAGAGCCAGAAGCGAGTGTTGGTCTGTTGCGACATGACGAAGTAGTTGGTGAAGCATTCAGCCAGAGACGTGCCATCGAGATCGACAATACCCTGGTAGCGCTTGCCGTGGGTTGGATCGACCGTCAGCGCCAGCACGCCATCGGGCATCATGTCGGCCAGGGTCGCGTCGGGGGCGATCTGCTCGGCGTGATAACGGGCCAGGCCACGGATCTCGCGTTCGCTGGAGCATTCGATCATCAACAATGGCACCGGGCCTTCGGAACGGGCCTGGAGAATCAGCAAGCCATCGAATTTCAAGGTGCCGACCAGCAGCGCCGCAGCCGCCATCAGTTCACCGAGCAGTTGGGCGACCGGTTCCGGATAGGGATGCTTGGCAAGAACTTCGGCGTAGCTACGCTCCAACGCCACCAGTTCGCCACGAGTGTCGCTGTCATCGAAGATGAAGCGTTGGGTGTAGTCGGTATCCGGCAAATCAGTCATAGGGTCTGGTATCTGAGGTGATGACAAAGGATGAAGGGCATTTTATGGACATTCCGGGTGGGTTCCAAGCAAGGCCAGGGTTTGTCGGACGGGATGGGGCTGACTGCGCATCCGAGCCACAGGCACTGCGGCCTTAAATTGCCGATCTTTTATTCGCTATTGCTGCCATGAAACTTGAACAGATCCCGACGCTGCTTCTTGCTGGGCTTGCCATCGGTGCTGACCCCCAGGGCGCCGGCCTTGCGCTGGGCGGCTGCGGTTTCGCGCCGGGCGATACTGGCTTCGGTCTCGCGATACAGCGCCTGCGCTTCAGGCGCGCCGCGGCGCACGATCGACAGGGCTTGGACAACCACGGTTTTTTCGTCGAACCCGGCGCGAATGACATATTCGTCGCCGATGCGAGGCTCCTTGCCCGGCTTGCAACGTTCGCCCCGGTGATGAACCTTGCCGCTTTCGATGGCGGTCTTGGCCAGGGCGCGGGTTTTATAGAATCGCGCTGCCCACAACCATTTATCGAGACGGACCTTGTCGTCTTCTTCCTTTTTTTGTGCCACTGCAATTCCTCTTTCAGCCAATAGTCAGAACTGTACTACCGTTTTTGTCGAGCGCACGAATTCGGTCCGACGGATAGAATGTCGGCCGAACTGACTTGCGGCACGATGCGGGCCGGTATCGGTTACGAGCGGAAACAGGTGTGTAGATAACTGTCGCCATTTTGTGATTATTCTGCGTGAATACCGCGATTCGCGGGCTCCACGATCCGATGTACTGATCGCAGGTTTTTTTATTGAAGACTTTTGACCATCTGACCGTTGTCGGTCTGCGCGAGTGGGTGGCGCTCCCGGATCTGGGTGTCGCGGGCCTGCGGGCAAAAATCGACACCGGCGCCAGCACCTCCAGCCTGCACGCCACCGACATCGAGCCGTTCGAGCGCGACGGTGAAAAATGGGTGCGCTTCACCGCGCATCTGGGAACGGTGGTGCAGTTGCGCCATCGTCGCTGCGAAGCCCCATTGGTGGCGCGCAAAACGATAAAAAGCTCCAACGGCCACGCTCAGGTTCGCTACGTGATCAGCACGACGCTGGCACTGGGGGATCGGATCTGGCGAGTCGAGTTCACGCTTGCCTGCCGCAAGTCCATGCGATATCGCCTGTTATTGGGTTCCAAAGCCTTGATCGACGGCCAGTTGGTGGTCAATCCGGGCATCAAATACGTTCAAGACAAGCCGGTGTTCCCGGTGTCCACTACCTCTGCCACAGGTGTTGCATGAAGATCGCTGTGCTGTCGCGTAATCCGCGTCTGTATTCCACTCGTCGCCTGGTTGAAGCCGGGACCGAACGTGGCCATGAAATGGTGGTGATCGATACCCTGCGCGCCTACATGAACATTGCCAGCCACAAGCCGCAGATCCACTACCGTGGCAAGCCGCTGGAAGGGTTCGATGCGGTGATCCCGCGCATCGGTGCGTCGGTAACGTTCTATGGTTGCGCCGTGTTGCGCCAGTTCGAAATGATGGGAGTATTTCCCCTCAACGAGTCCGTGGCCATCGCCCGCTCCCGGGACAAGTTGCGCTCGCTGCAATTGTTGTCGCGCCGTGGGATCGGCTTGCCGGTGACCGGTTTTGCCCACTCTCCCGACGACATTCCCGACCTGATTGCCATGGTCAACGGCGCGCCACTGGTCATCAAGGTGCTGGAAGGCACCCAGGGTATCGGCGTAGTGCTGTGTGAAACCGCGACGGCCGCCGAGTCGGTGATCGAAGCGTTCATGGGCCTGAAGCAGAACATCATGGTCCAGGAATACATCAAGGAAGCCGGCGGCGCGGACATTCGCTGCTTCGTGGTCGGCGACAAGGTGATCGCTTCGATGAAGCGCCAGGCCAAACCCGGGGAATTTCGCTCCAACCTGCATCGCGGCGGTAGCGCGAGCCTGATCAAGATCACGCCGCAAGAGCGCATGACTGCCCTGCGCGCCGCTAAAGTCATGGGCCTGGCCGTGGCGGGTGTAGACATCCTGCGTTCCAATCACGGGCCGCTGGTGATGGAGGTCAACTCCTCGCCGGGCCTGGAAGGGATCGAAACCACCACGAGCAAGAACGTGGCGGGGATCATCATCGAGCATCTGGAAAAGAATGGCGGGCCGAACATGACCCGGACCAAGGGTAAGGGTTAACTCATAGGTGGGAGCGAGCCTGCTCGCGATGGCGGCGTGTCAGTCAACATCAATGCTGCTGATCCACTGCTATCGCGAGCAGGCTCGCTCCCACATCAGTTCTTGAGCAAACGGGTGTATCCCTATACCGCATCCCTAGGCAACAACAGCCCCAACGGCAACCTCACCCGCGCTTCCAGACCACCACCGACGCGGTTGCGCAATTCGACATTGCCGCCGTGCATCGAAGCGATGCGCTTGACAATGGCCAGGCCCAATCCCGTGCCTTTTCCGCCCCGGGCACGGTCGCCCCGGGTGAAGGGGTTGAAAATGGCTTCCAGTTCCGACGGATCGATCCCGGCACCGCGGTCCATGACGCTGAGCACCACATAAGGTGCGCTGGTATCACCGGAAACATAAGCCGCCACTTCGACGCCCGTGCCGGCGTGATTCAAGGCATTGCCAATCAGGTTATTCAGCAATCGCTTCATCGACACCCGGCGCAGCGGGAACGGCTGGATCGGCTCCAGGCGCAGGTGCACTTTTTCGCTGTTCTGGTTATAGGGCGCGGCCACTTCCCGTACCAGCTCGCTGAGATCGACTTCTTCCACGGACTCGTCCCGACCGTCGCGAATGAACGCCAGGAACTGATCGAGAATCGCGTCCATGTCTTCGATATCGCGGACCATTTCATCGGTCAGGTCGGTATGCTCGCCCATCAACTCCAGCGACAGCCGTAAACGGGTCAACGGTGTGCGCAGGTCGTGGGAGACGCCCGCAAGCATCAGTTCACGCTCGCGTCCGGCCTGCTCGACGTCCTCGGCCATCTGGTTGAAAGCGCGGTACACCTCGGTCATTTCACTGGGAGTGTCGCTGATGGGCAATCGCACGCTACGGCCCTGGCCCAATTGTCGGGCCGCGTAGACCAGACGCTTGAGCGGCTGATTGAGCTGGCTGACGAAGATCCACGCCGAAGCGGTCGACAACAGGCCGATGGCCAGGAACCAGCCAAGCACGTTCCAGATTTTCTGGCCGCGCAACGGGTGGGGGTACAACGGTACCTTCAACCAGCCATCCCCCAGGCTCGGCGCACGGACCCACAGCGCCGGAGGCGAGTGCATACGCAAGCGCACTTCGGTATCGGCGCCGAGTTCGTCCTGCATCTGCCGTTGATAGATCTCGCTGTAAGGCCAGTGTTGTTCGCCTTCCGGCACGCCAGCGCCAACCACCCGGATCAGGGTCGCCGCTTCGGCGATCTTCTCCCGGTTGGCTTCGTCGGCGGCCCAATAGGCTCGAAGGGTCAAGGCAACGCCGTGGCTGTACTGCCGGTCCACCAGCACATCTTCGTTCATCAGCAAGTAGACGAGCGTCAGTGCCTTGGAAAAGAGCACGACAATCAGCACCAGCCAGAGGGTGCGGGAGAAGAAGCTCTGGGGGAACCAAACGGGGGTTTTCATGAATAGCCGCTACACACTTGCAGGAGCGAGCGATGCTCGCACAATAACGGACCGCGAGTCGCCTGCAGGAAGAAATTCAACCCGCCAGGCCACCCGCTCCTACAAATCACCGATCACTTGCTGGCGGCGCCATCCGGCACGAATACATAACCCACGCCCCAGACAGTCTGGATATATCGCGGCTTGGAAGGATCAGGCTCGATCATCCGGCGCAGACGGGAAATCTGCACGTCGATGGATCGCTCCAGCGCATCCCATTCACGGCCACGGGCCAGGTTCATCAGCTTGTCGCGGGTCAGCGGCTGACGGGCGTTCATCACCAGGGCCTTGAGCACGGCGAACTCACCGGTGGTGAGCATGTGTATTTCATCGCCGCGCTTGAGCTCGCGAGTGGCCAGGGACAGTTCATAGTCGCCGAAGGTCACGCTTTCATCTTCGCTGCCCGGGGCGCCAGGCACCGGGGCCGACTGACGACGCAACACCGCCTTGACCCGGGCCATCAGCTCGTCCGGGTTGAACGGCTTGGCCAGGTAATCGTCAGCGCCCAGTTCCAGACCCTTGATACGGCTCAGCTCATCGCCCTTGGCCGTGAGCATGATGATCGGGATCTGGTTGTTCGCGCCACGCAGGCGACGGCAGGCTGTCAAACCATCTTCACCTGGCAGCATCAGGTCGAGGACCACCAGGTTGAAGACCTCACGGGCCAGCAGCCGATCCATTTGCTCGGTGTTCGGTACGGTGCGGGCACGGTAGCCCTTGCTGACGAAAAAGCGCTCCAGCAGGCTGCTCAGCCCCGGATCGTCGTCAACAATAAGAATTTTTTCGCCTTCAGCAGTTTGTGCAGTGCTGCTCATAGGAAGCTCCTTTGATCTCGGCGCGCATTATGGCCTAGCTGCCGTTATACGCACCGTGTGCATTGTTAGCAGATTTTTCCTCTATCTCCAGTCATCCGGGTATCGAGCCTACAGACCACGACGCCCCCTAAGAACGCAACGCTGGTTATAATGCGCGGCCTTTTGTGCCAGGGAATGTCGGATCGTGATCCCGACCCATCGTTTTTTCCCTTGCCAGGCAGCACTTTCTGAATTTCGCGGGTCAACAGGCAGCCTCTTGACCCAGGCAGCGGCGCACGCCAGGCCGCTCAACCAGTCTCGCCGAGCCCAGTTTTTTGCGGTGGCGAGTCTGATTTCACAATTTTTCAGGTGGTTTTATGGACAGCATCAACAGCCGCATCGCCGAGGAACTCGGCGTACGCCCACAACAGGTCGAAGCGGCCGTCGCGCTACTGGATGAGGGCTCCACGGTGCCCTTTATCGCCCGTTACCGCAAAGAAGTGACCGGCAGTCTCGATGACACCCAATTGCGTCATCTGGAAGAGCGCCTGCGCTACTTGCGAGAACTCGACGAGCGGCGCGTCAGCATCCTGGCCAGCATTCAGGAACAGGGCAAGCTGACCCCGCAACTTGAGCGTGACATCAAGCTGGCCGACACCAAGACCCGTCTCGAAGACCTGTACCTGCCCTACAAGCAAAAACGCCGCACCAAGGGCCAGATCGCCCTGGAGGCCGGCCTCGGCGAGCTGGCCGACGGCCTGTTCAACGACCCGACCCTGTCCCCGGAAACCGAAGCCGCGCGTTTCGTCGATGCCGAAAAAGGTGTGGCGGACGTGAAAGCCGCGCTGGAAGGCGCCAAGTACATCCTTATGGAACGCTTCGCCGAAGACGCCAACCTGCTGGAAAAACTGCGCAATTACCTCAAGCAGGAGGCTACCCTCAGCGCCCGCGTGATCGCCGGCAAGGAAGAGGAAGGCGCCAAGTTCCGCGACTACTTCGAACACGACGAACCGCTCAAGAGCATGCCGTCCCACCGCGCCCTGGCAATTTTCCGCGGCCGCAACGAAGGCATTCTCAGCTCCGCGCTGAAGGTGGGCGATGAGTTGCCCGGCACCATGCACCCGTGCGAAGGCATGATCGGCCAGCAGTTCGGCATCCAGAACCAGAACCGCGCCGCCGACAAATGGCTGGCCGAAGTGGTGCGCTGGACCTGGAAGGTCAAGCTCTACACCCACCTGGAAACCGATCTGCTGGGCGAGCTGCGCGACAACGCCGAGACCGAGGCGATCAACGTCTTCGCTCACAACCTGCACGATCTGCTGCTGGCCGCACCGGCCGGGCCGCGCGCCACCCTGGGCCTGGACCCGGGCCTGCGTACCGGTTGCAAAGTGGCCGTGGTGGACTCCACCGGCAAGCTGCTGGACCATGCCACGGTCTACCCCCATGTGCCGCATAACAAGTGGGACCAGACCCTCGCCGTGCTCGCCGCGCTATGCGCCAAGCATTCGGTGGACCTGATCGCCATCGGCAACGGCACCGCCAGCCGGGAGACCGACAAACTGGCCGCCGAACTGATCAAGAAATACCCGGCCATGAAGATGACCAAGGTCATGGTTTCCGAGGCCGGCGCTTCGGTTTATTCGGCGTCGGAACTGGCCTCCAAGGAGTTCCCGGACCTGGACGTGTCGATTCGCGGGGCGGTGTCCATCGCCCGTCGCCTGCAGGACCCGCTGGCGGAACTGGTGAAGATCGATCCGAAATCCATCGGTGTCGGCCAGTACCAGCACGACGTTTCCCAGTTGAAACTGGCCCGGGGCCTGGACGCCGTCGTGGAGGATTGCGTAAACGCCGTGGGCGTGGACGTGAACACCGCTTCGGTAGCGCTGCTGGCGCGCATCTCGGGCCTCAACGCCACGCTGGCGCAGAACATCGTCACCCACCGCGACGAACACGGTGCGTTCAAGACCCGCGCCGCATTGAAGAAAGTCCCGCGCCTGGGTGAAAAAACCTTCGAACAGGCCGCCGGTTTCCTGCGGGTCATGAACGGCGACAACCCGCTGGATTCGTCGGCTGTCCACCCTGAGGCCTATCCACTGGTGCAACGCATCGCCGCCCAGACCGACCGCGACATCCGTTCGCTGATCGGTGACGCCGCGTTTCTCAAGCGCCTGGACCCGAAAAAATTCACCGACGAAACCTTCGGCCTGCCCACCGTGACCGACATTCTTCAGGAACTGGAGAAACCCGGCCGCGACCCACGCCCCGAGTTCAAGACCGCCGAGTTCCAGGAAGGCGTCGAAGACCTCAAGGACCTGCAGCCGGGCATGATCCTCGAAGGCGTGGTGACCAACGTCACCAACTTCGGGGCCTTCGTCGACATCGGCGTGCACCAGGATGGCCTGGTGCACATCTCCGCCTTGTCGGAGAAGTTCATCAAGGACCCGCGCGAAGCGGTGAAGGCCGGTGATGTGGTGAAAGTGAAGGTCATGGAAGTCGACATCCCGCGCAAACGCGTCGGTCTGTCGATGCGCATGAGCGACACACCGGGCGAGAAGGTCGACGGTGCCCGCGGCGCTCGTCCGGGCTCGACACCGCGCCAGTCGCAGAACACCGCGCCGCGCAAGGAAACCACCACTGCGGCCCCGGCGAACAACGCCATGGCCTCGCTGTTCGCCAACGCCAAGCAGTTGAAGAAACGCTGATGGACGCGCCAGCCGGGTTGGTGGAAAGCGCGTTTTTCAAGCTGCTCGGCTGCCGTCTGCACAGCCTGGGGGACGGGGTGGCGCAAGTCGCCCTGAGCCTTGAGCCACCGCTGCGCAATCGTGGCGGCAAGCTGCACGGCGGCGCGCTGTTCAGCCTGGTGGACATCGCCATGGGCCTGGCTTGTTCCAGTGTCCACGGCTTTGACCAGCAGAGCGCGACCATCGAATGCAAGATCAACTACATTCGCGCCGTTTCCGACGGTGAGGTGCTCTGCACGGCCCGGGTCATCCACCCGGGTAGGCGCACGCTGGTGGTTGAGGCCGAGGTGATGCAAGGCGACAAACTGGTCGCAAAAGCACAAGGCACGTTCGCAGTCCTATAGCTCCCTGTCATCGATTTGGGTTAATTTCGGCGCTGCGAATGCGGTGTCGATATCCCCTGTGGGAGCGAGCCTGCTCGCGATAGCGGTGGACCAGTCAATGTAAAGTTGACCGACATACCGCTATCGCGAGCAGGCTCGCTCCCACAGAGGGCCGCGACGAATTGTCTTTGGCCACACAAAAACCAGGCGAAAACGCCAGTTTTAACTTCACCCTTGTAGACCGTCGTGACCACCCCCATATTGGGGCGACTGACGCGTGAAGGAATTCAACTTGAGCGACCTTTTAAACCGCCGCCTGGCTCTGCTCGGCGAGCGCGCCAACCTCTCCCTGCTCGAGCAGTGCCTGCACGGCATCGAACGTGAATGCCTGCGCGTCACGGACACAGGGCATCTGGCGCAGACCCCGCACCCCGAGGCCCTGGGCTCGGCGCTGACCAACGAGCAGATCACCACCGACTATTCCGAGTCGCTGCTGGAGTTCATCACCCCGGCCCAGGCTGACGTGGCCGATACCTTGCGCAGCCTCGACAAGATCCACCGGTTTGCCTACAGCAAACTCGGCAACGAGTACCTGTGGAGCCCTTCGATGCCGTGCCCGCTGCCAGCGGAGGAGGACATCCCGATCGCGTATTACGGCACCTCGAACATCGGTCGGCTCAAGTATGTCTACCGCCAGGGTCTGGCCCTGCGCTATGGCAAGACCATGCAATGCATCGCCGGGATCCACTACAACTTTTCCCTGCCGGAAAAACTCTGGCCGCTGCTGCGTCAGGCCGAAGCCGTTGAAGCGAGCGATCGTGATTTCCAGTCATCGGCCTACATCGCGCTGATCCGTAATTTCCGTCGCTACAGCTGGTTGCTGATGTACCTGTTCGGTGCCTCGCCGGCTCTGGATGCCGGCTTTCTGCGCGGCCGTCCGCACCAGTTGGAACAATTGGATCCGGACACCTTGTACCTGCCGTACGCCACCAGCCTGCGCATGAGCGACCTGGGTTACCAAAGCAACGCCCAGGCCGGCCTGACCCCCTGCTACAACGACCTGGCAAGCTATACCGACAGCCTGCGCAAGGCGGTGGCGACACCGTACGCGCCCTACGTCGAAGTCGGCACGCATAAGAATGGTGAGTGGGTGCAGCTCAACACCAATATTTTGCAGATCGAAAACGAGTACTACTCCAACATCCGCCCAAAACGCGTGACCTATACCGGCGAGCGCCCGATCCAGGCGTTGATGGCTCGAGGCATCCAGTACGTCGAAGTCCGTTGCCTGGACATCAACCCCTTCCTGCCGATGGGCATCGACCTCACCGAATCGCGCTTCCTCGATGCGTTCCTGCTGTATTGCGGTCTGAACGACAGTCCGCTCCTGGAAAACAACGAATGCAGCAATGCGACGAACAACTTCCTGACCGTGGTCAAGGAAGGCCGTCGGCCAGGTTTGCAATTGCAACGCCAAGGGCAATCGGTGGACATGCAAGCCTGGGCTATCGAGCTTCTGGAGAAGCTCGCGCCATTGGCCTCGCTGCTCGACGAGAGCCAGGGGGGCGACGCCCACCGCCAGGCACTGGACGCGCAATTGGCGAAGGTGCGGGACCCGTCACTGACCCCCTCCGCCCAAGTGCTGGCGGCCATGGCAGAACACCAGGAAAGTTTCGCCCAGTTCTCCCTGCGCCAGAGCAAGGCCCACGCCGAATTCTTCCGCGCCGAGCCGTTGCCTGCCCAGGAACAGAGCGCATTCGAAGAAAACGCTCGTCAATCCCTGGCTCAGCAAGCCGAGCTTGAGCAGAACGAAGTGGGGGATTTCGATGTGTTTGTAGGGGCGTACCAGGCGAGCATCCTGGCGATCAGTAACTAGGCACACCTCGCCGACGAGCGAACACCTGTGGGAGGGAGCAAGCTCCCTCCCACAGGGTTTTGTGTACAGCCGGCCATTTCTGGCGGATCGGCTGATTGGCTCAAGTCACTACTCCGCCGACGAAGGCTTCTCCCACAGATTGATCCCGCCCTCCTGGGCAAACCGGTCGATCTGCGCCAGTTCTTCAGCGCTAAAACTCAGGTTCTTCAACGCCCCGACGTTCTCGATAATCTGCTCCGGCCGACTGGCGCCGATCAGCGCAGAGGTTACCCGTGCGTCGCGCAGGGTCCAGGCCAGGGCCATTTGCGCCAGGCTTTGCCCGCGACGCTGGGCAATTTCATTGAGGGCGCGTACATGGGCGATGTTCTCATGCGACAGGTGCGAAGCCTGCAACGAACCACCACCCGGGCGATTGACCCGCGCATCGGCCGGAATGCCTTTGAGGTACTTGTCGGTCAGCAGGCCCTGGGCCAACGGCGTAAAGGCAATCACACCCGTGCCCAGTTCATCGGTGGCGTCCAGCAGGTCCTTTTCCACCCAGCGATTAAGCAGGTTGTAGGCCGGTTGATGGATCAGCAGTGGGACCTTCCACTCTTTGAGTAGCGCAGCCATTTCCCGAGTTTTCACCCCGGAATACGAAGAGATGCCAATGTACAACGCCTTGCCCTGCTGCACGGCCGTGGCCAGCGCGCTGGCGGTTTCTTCCAGCGGGGTGTCGGGGTCGAAGCGGTGGGAATAGAAGATATCCACATAGTCCAGGCCCAGGCGTTGCAGGCTCTGGTCCAGGCTGGCCAACACGTACTTGCGCGAACCGCCACCCTGGCCGTAAGGACCCGGCCACATGTCCCAACCGGCCTTGCTGGAGATGATCAACTCATCGCGATACTGCTTGAAGTCTTCGCGCAGCAACCGACCAAAATTGATCTCGGCGCTGCCGTAGGGCGGGCCGTAGTTGTTGGCCAGGTCGAAGTGATTGATACCCAGATCAAACGCCGTACGCAGCAGCGAACGCTGCGTGTCGATCGGCGTGCTGTCGCCGAAGTTGTGCCACAACCCCAACGACAGCGCCGGCAGCACCAGCCCGCTGCGACCGACACGGCGGTAAGGAATGGACTCGTAGCGGTTTTCGGCAGCGGTGTAGGTCATCGAAAGGCTCTCTGTTCGGGTGGCTGGTACAAGGGGCAAGCTAACACCTCACAGACGCATTCGTCAGGCCGAAAGTTCGCATATCAGGTGTGGGGGCTGGCTGCCGGCGCAGGTGATCTGCCGCAGATTGGCCACGCATCGGCCAATCAACGAGGCGTCATGCAGCGCGGGTATTGTTTGTAATTACTGAACAGTCAAGGCAGCCGTCGGGCATTTATCGCTGAGGGTAAACATGTGAATCTGGCGTCATCCACTTCAAAAGGAGCCCTCCTATGCCCTCTCCAACCGCCAAAGTTGCCATCGTAACCGGCGCTTCCCGCGGCATCGGTGCCGAAATCGCCAAGCAATTGGCCCTCGATGGCTTTGCCGTCGCCATTAACTACGCCAACAGCGCCGCCGAAGCCTCGAAGCTGGTGGTGCAATTGCGCCAGGCCGGTCACCAAGCCATAGCGATCAAGGCAGATGTGTCCTCTGCCGTCGACGTCCGGCGGATGTTCGATGAAACCGAAGCGCAACTGGGCAAGGTGGATGTGCTGATCAATAACGCGGGTACCCTGCAAGTGATGCCCTTGGCCCAGCACAGTGACGAGTTGTTCGACCAGACGTTCGGCATCAACACCCGCGGCACCTTCAACACCCTGCGCGAAGCCGCAACCCGTTTGAACGACGGTGGCCGGATCGTGAATTTTTCCAGCAGCACCGTTGGCCTGAACCTGCCCGGTTATTCGGTGTACATCGCCAGCAAGGCCGCCGTCGAGTCACTGACGCAGGTGTTCGCCAAGGAACTGCGCGGCCGCCAGATCACGGTCAACGCCGTGGCGCCCGGCCCGGTTGCTACCGAACTGTTCCTGCATGGCAAGAGCGAAGAACAGATCCAGAACTTCGCCAAAATGCCGCCCCTGGAACGCCTCGGCCAGCCGGAGGACATCGCCAGCATCATATCCTTCCTGGTCAGCCCGGCCGCCGGCTGGGTGAACGGGCAAATTCTGCGAGCCAACGGCGGCCTGGTCTGAGGTTTCGCCCGATCAGCGCACCAGATGCAGGAACTGCATGTGCCGCTCGTATTGGTCGAGGATGTCGTTGATGACCTGCTCCTTGGTATAACCCACCAGATCGTAGTCCTGGCTGCCTTCGCTCAGGTGCACTTCGGCGCGGTAGTAACGGCGGTTGTTGAGTTCCTTGGAGCCCATGCCGCCGCGGGCGAAGGACGGCGTGAAGTAGCCGCGCATCTGCACCTGGTAGATGAACGGATGCTGCTCGCCGTGGCCGATCTCCAGGCTGACGCTGTCGTTGGCCGGGTCTGGCTGGGTCACCACTGTCAGACCTTTCTCGGCGAACACCGCCTTCACCTCTTCGATGGCCGGGCGCACCGTGGTGTCGAGAAAACGGTACACCTCATCGCGGGACGGGAAATGCACCGCCTGACTCAAGCGCTGTCGCCAGCCGCCCGTACCCCGTCGAGAAGCCGACACCGGCGCCAGCGAATGCAACTGCGCAATCTGCTTCTGGGACTCGAGGTAAAACGCCTTGTGCAGGCCCCACATCATCAGTAGCAGAATCAGCGAGAACGGCAAGGACGTCAGCACCACTGCCGACTTCAAGGCATCGATACTGCCGGAGAACAGCAATGCGCTGGTCACCAGGGCAGTCATCGCCCCCCAGAACACCCGCAGCCATTTGGGCCCGTCTTCATCGGGGTTGCCGCCCTTGGCCGACAACGTGGAAAGCACCACGGTGCCGGAGTCGGCTGACGTGACGAAGAACACAAAACTGATAAACACGGTGACCGCGATGACGGTCTTGCTCCATGGATAGGTTTCCAGCAGCAAATAAAGGCTCATCGACGGGTTTTCCAGGGCGGACATACCCAGGGCACTCATGCCGTGGTTCAGCACTTGGTCAATGGCGCTGTTACCGAAGATCGACATCCACGCCAGGGTGAAGCCAAGGGGAATCAGCAGCACGCCAAACACGAACTCACGGATAGTGCGCCCACGGGAAATGCGCGCAATGAACAACCCCACGAACGGCGACCACGCAATCCACCAGGCCCAGTAGAACACCGTCCAGCCGCCCAGCCAGTCGCTGGGCTCGTCGTAGGCATACACGTCAAAACTCTTCATCGGCAGGGCGCCGAGATAATCGCCGATGTTCTGGATCAACGTATTGAGCAAATGCTGGGTAGGTCCGGCAAACAGCACGAACAGCAGTAATGCGCAGGCCAGCAGCATGTTGATGTCGGACATGACCCGCACGCCTTTATCGACACCGGCCACCGCCACAATGATTGCCGCGCCCATCATCAGCACGATCAGGCCGACCTGAATCCACTGGGTATGGGCGATGCCGAACAGGTAATCGAGCCCGGAATTGAGATGCAGCACCCCAAACCCCATGTCCGCGCCGAGGCCGAACACGGTCGCGATGATGCCGAAGCCGTCCACCGCGTAGCCGATGGGACCGTTAATACGTTTACCGATCAGCGGGTACAGCGCTGAACGCAGGGCCAGCGGCAAATTGTGCCGGTAGGCAAAGTACGCCAGGGCCATGCCGACGAAAGCAAACACGCCCCAGCCGTGCAGACCCCAGTGCAGAAACAGGATCTGCATGGCCTGGCGCGCGGCATCTGCGGTACCGGCCTCGCCTTGCGGTGGCTGAACCAGATGGGTCAGCGGTTCGGAGACACAGAAAAAAAACAGCGTGATACTGATACCGGCAGCGAACAGCATGCCAGCCCAGGACAGGTAACTGAATTCGGGCTCGTCGTGGTCGGCACCGAGCTTGATCTTGCCGTAGCCGGACAAGGCGGTGACCACCACGAAGACCAGATACAGGGTCATCGCCAACATGTAATACCAGCCGACCGTATTGGCCGCCCAGTTCTGCGCCGCCAGCAGCCAGGCACCCGCCTGCTCCGGCACGGCGATGACCACCAGGCCGAACAGCAGAATGAAGGTCGCGGCAAAGTAAAAAACCGGCGGATTCATGCGGACCAGGCCGCTGGGTGGAAGGGACGAGGCACTCATGAGCGATGTACCCCGGAAAGCGGAATCGTGAAAATCGAAAACGGACTCGGCAAAGGCAAGCCTCCTGTTGTGAGCGGGCAGCAAACCGACGGTTTAACTTGAATGAACGTTCAAGTTAAACATGAATAGGTAGCTAAGGACTAATCGCACGGCTGGATGGCATGTTTCCTACGCTAGCCTACGGGAGGGTATGACGTTGCCTGGAGAGCATTCGTTCAGTGTTCAACAGACATAACACAGCCCCTGTGGGAGCGAGCCTGCTCGCGATCGTGGTGGTTCAGTGGGTACATCCATTCGCTGACACACCGCGATCGCGAGCAGGCTCGCTGCCACAGGTTTTCGGTGCTCACCTCTCATGCGTCCCCATTTACGCCCCGGCAAACGATTGGCGGTTGCCCATCAATATCGGCGTGCCTATAGTCCATGGATTTCCTGCAACCAGTACGACCCCATGATCAAACAACAGCTGGCGCGCTTTAACCGTCTCGATCTGCTCGGCCATCCAACCCCCCTGGAAAAACTCGACCGTCTTTCCTCCTGGCTCGGTCGCGATATCTATATCAAGCGCGATGACCTGACTCCGCTGGCTTTGGGTGGCAACAAGCTGCGCAAGCTCGAATACTTGGCCGCCGATGCCCTGGCTCAAGGTGCCGACACCCTCATCACCGCCGGTGCGATCCAGTCCAACCATGTACGCCAGACTGCCGCGCTGGCGGCAAAGCTGGGCCTGGGCTGTGTGGCCCTGCTGGAAAACCCCATCGGCACCGAAGACAGCAACTACCTGAGCAACGGCAACCGGCTGCTGCTGGAGCTGTTCGACGCCAAGGTCGAATTGGTAGAAAACCTGGATAACGCCGACGAGCAGTTGCAAGCCCTCGCCGCACGCCTGCGCAGCAACGGGAAGAAGCCCTATCTGGTACCGATTGGCGGTTCGAACGCTCTGGGTGCGCTGGGGTATGTACGCGCCGGGCTTGAGCTGGCCGAGCAAATCAAGGACACCGGCCTGAACTTCGCTGCCGTGGTGCTGGCTTCGGGCAGCGCCGGGACGCACAGCGGCCTGACGCTGGCGCTCAGTGAAACGCTGGGGCAACTTCCCGTGATTGGCATAACGGTGTCTCGCAGCGAAGAAGACCAGCGCCCCAAGGTCCAGGGCTTGGCCGAACGCACCGCCCAGTTGCTCGATGTATCGCTTCCTGAGGCCTTCAAGGTGAACCTGTGGGACGAATACTTCGCCCCCCGCTACGGCGAACCCAATGCCGGTACGCTGGCGGCAGTCAAATTGCTGGCTGGCCTGGAGGGCCTGTTGCTGGACCCGGTCTACACCGGCAAGGCGATGGCCGGCCTGCTCGATGGGGTGGGTCGCGACCGCTTCGACGAGGGCCCGATCATCTTCCTGCATACCGGCGGCGCACCGGCGTTGTTTGCGTATAACGCGGCGTTCCAGGCGTAGTGAAGTTCTCAATGTGGGAGCGAGCCTGCTCGCGATAGCGCCGTGTCAGCCAAAACAACATTGACTGGTTATCGCGAGCAGGCTCGCTCCCACAGGGGACTTTTTTCATTCCATACTCGAATATTTGAATGATTTAATATTATTTTCCAATCTATAAACACCACCCTATAGTCTCGCCACAGGCGCATTTGCCGCGAGACGCCCAGGCTGCTTTAAGGCAGGATGTGGCAATCTTTTCGGATCGCGGCTACGCCTTATCTCAGCCAAAATAACCTCTTCATAAGAAAACACAGGGGCTTGTCATGAATTTTTCCGCATTACGTCGCAACCTGTTGGTGGGTTCGCTGGGCCTGGCATTGAGCGCCGGCCTGCTGGGCCAGGCCGTTGCCGGTGAGCAGCTGCAAAAGATCAAGGACGCGGGCGTGATCAACGTCGGCCTGGAAGGCACTTACCCACCGTTCAGTTTCGTGGACGCCGACGGCAAGCTGGCCGGTTTCGAAGTGGAGTTTTCCGAAGCCCTGGCCAAGGAGCTGGGCGTGAAGGTCAAACTGCAACCGACCAAATGGGACGGCATTCTCGCAGCGCTGGAATCCAAGCGCCTGGACGCGGTGATCAACCAGGTCACCATCTCCGAGGAGCGCAAGAAGAAATATGACTTCTCCCAGCCTTACACCGTTTCCGGCATCCAGGCGCTGGTTCTGACCAAGAACAAAGACGCCATCAAGACCGCCGATGACCTGGCCGGCAAAAAAGTCGGCGTTGGCCTGGGCACCAACTATGAGCAATGGCTCAAGGAAAACCAGCCAAAGGCTATTATCCGCACCTACGACGATGACCCAACCAAATACCAGGACCTGCGTGTAGGCCGCATCGACGCCATTCTGGTAGACCGGCTGGCTGCTCTGGAGCTGACCGCCAAGGCCAAGGACACCGCTGTAGCCGGCGAGCCGTTCTCCCGCCAGGAAGCCGGTATCGCCCTGCGCAAAGGCGAGCCTGAGCTGCTGGATGCAATCAACAAGGCCATCGACAAACTACGGGCCGACGGCACCCTGGCGAAAATCTCGCAGAAGTACTTCAACGCTGACGTCACCCAATAATGGAAGAGGCTTTTCAACTCGCGCTGGACTCCGCGCCCTTCTTGCTCAAGGGCGCGTATTACACGGTCATCCTCAGTTTGGGCGGCATGTTCTTCGGCTTGCTGCTGGGCTTCGGCCTGGCGTTGATGCGCCTGTCGCGCTTCAAACTGGTGAGCTGGATCGCCCGCATCTACGTGTCGTTTTTTCGCGGCACGCCGCTGCTGGTGCAGTTGTTCGTGATCTATTACGGGCTGCCCCAACTGGGCATCGAGCTGGATCCATTGCCCGCGGCGCTGATCGGCTTCTCGCTGAACATGGCGGCCTATGCGTGTGAAATCCTGCGAGCCGCCATCAGCTCCATCGAGCGCGGCCAGTGGGAAGCCGCGGCCAGTATCGGCATGACCCGCGCCCAGACCCTGCGCCGGGCCATCCTGCCGCAAGCGGCGCGAACGGCCTTGCCTCCTCTGGGCAACAGCTTCATTTCCCTGGTCAAGGACACCGCACTGGCGGCGACCATCCAGGTGCCGGAGCTGTTCCGTCAGGCGCAGTTGATCACTGCCCGCACTTTCGAAATCTTCACCATGTACCTTGCCGCCGCGCTGATCTACTGGATTCTGGCCAGCGTGCTGGCGCACCTGCAGAACGTCCTGGAAGCCCGGGTCAATCGGCATGACCAGGAGTCCTGACCCATGATTGTCGTGGAAAAACTGACAAAGCAGTTCAAGGGTCAAGTGGTGCTCAATGGCATCGACCTGAAGATCGAAGAAGGCGAAGTGGTGGCGATCATCGGCCCCAGCGGTTCGGGCAAGACCACCTTCCTGCGCTGCCTGAACTTCCTCGAAGAACCCAGCAGTGGCCGGATCAAGGTCGGCGACATCGAAATCGATGGCAGTCGCCCGCTGAACCAGCAACAGAACCTGGTGCGTCGTTTGCGCCAGCAAGTGGGTTTTGTGTTCCAGAACTTCAATCTGTTCCCCCATCGCACCGCGCTGGAGAACGTCATCGAAGGCCCACTGGTGGTGAAGAAGATCCCCCGTGCCGACGCTGAGGTTTTAGGCCGTAAACTGCTGGCCAAGGTCGGGCTGGCGGGCAAGGAGGACGCCTACCCGCGGCGTCTTTCCGGTGGCCAGCAACAGCGCGTGGCAATTGCCAGGGCGCTGGCGATGGAACCCGAGGTGATTCTGTTCGACGAACCAACGTCGGCCCTGGACCCGGAGCTGGTGGGCGAGGTGCTGGCGACGATTCGTGGCCTGGCCGAAGAAAAGCGCACCATGGTCATTGTGACTCACGAAATGGGCTTCGCCCGGGACGTAGCGAACCGCGTGGTGTTTTTCGACAAAGGTGTGATCGTCGAGCAAGGCGAAGCCAAGACCTTGTTTGCAGCCCCCCGGGAGGAACGCACTCGACAGTTCCTCAGCAAGTTCCTCTCGGCCGGACACGGCAACCAGTAAGTTATTGATATTGTCCCCACTTCCAGGGATGGAAGTGGAACAATTAACAGCCCAGCGTCACAAACTGAAACTTCCAGTTGACTTAACACAGCCACCCCGCTGACGTGCGGTATATACATATCTCCGGCAACACTTCTCTTTGGGCTACGCTATTTATCCGGTTTCCTGCCGCCCCTCCCTTCCAAACCAATGAACCTGAGGAAAATGGCGCACAACGCAACGTTTTCTTAACTTGAATGCGTAGGACATTTCTGAAGCCTTATACATTTAATTATTAAGCAAGTTCCTCTATTGACACTGAAACTGCTGAACCCTTATCTAGTGACCCCACAGGCGATGCGAACTATTTTAGTTCTGCGCGATGAACCGCAGACAGGGTCCATGCTGCGCAATAAAAATATATCGCGATGATTAAGCGCTTTTGATCTTCCCGAAACGGACTTCGTTTTAAAGCATCAAGGAGAACACCATGACATGTACGTCGAATATTCCTGAACTGGCTGCGCCTACCCTGGTCAACGCTCTGCGTACCCGCATCAACATCACCAGCGCTGCGCACCTGCAAGTGGCAATTGCCCCTTACCCCGGCATGGACGCGGGCGATCTGATCGAGCTGTTCTGGGACAACTGCTACGTCGGCTCCCGTCTGTTGTCACAGGCCGACGTGCAAACTAGCGTTACGTTGCGAGTACCCGAGAGCTTCGTTGTAAACGGGACCTCGCGCATCCATTACCGCGTGATGCAAGTGGGGCGCGGCCCGGCGCTGTCAGCAACGCAACGGGTGCAGGTCAAGCTCGATTGTCCGGGTGGCCAACCGTCGGCCCTGAGCGGTGATGAAAACCAAGGCCTGGCGCCAGTGCGGATTCCTGATGCCATTCGCCGCAAAGGCGTGAACCCGAGTCAGGTCAAACGCGGTGTACCACTGACCATAGAGCCCTATCTGAACATGGCTGCTGACGATGCGATTACCTTGCGCTGGGGCGACGTGCGCATGGACCTGCCCCGCATCAAGCCCTGCGAGGTTGGCCAGCCGATCAACATCTGGGTACCGCCGCAGATCATTCTGGAGGCGGGAGAAGACCTGCGCCTGGAAGTGACCTACTGCATCCTCGACCGCGCGGGCAACAACTCCCACTGGGCGCCGCCGCGAACGTTGAAGATCGGTTGCGCCAACCCCTACCTGAGCACTTTACCGAAAGAGGCGCTCATGGCCGCCGAACCGGGCTGCAAGAATCCTTGACTGATGGTGGGGAGCGAGCCTGGTCATGATTGGCAGCGAAGCGGCCAAGCCGCTTGCGGTATAGTCTGACCAAGCTCCCTAACCCAAGCCAACGACCATGAAACACACCCCCGAAGACCTGCACGCCATCACCGCCACAACCCTGGGCCATTACAACGCCGTGGCGGAAAGCTTTCGCGAAGGCACTCGCGATCATGACGTCAGCCAGAATATCGACGCGTTGCTGCGGCATATCCAGGGTCAGGCGCCCTTCCACGTCCTGGATTTCGGCTGCGGCCCCGGGCGGGACTTGCGGACATTCACCGATAGGGGCCATGTCGCGGTCGGCCTCGACGGTTCGGAGGAGTTTGCCCGAATGGCGCGCCAGGACAGCGGCTGCGAAGTCTGGCAACAGGATTTCTTGAACCTCGACCTGCCAGGCGAACGCTTCGATGGCATCTTCGCCAACGCCGTGCTGTTTCATATCCCTGTCCAGGAATTGCCTCGGGTGCTCAAGCAATTGCACGCCACCCTCAAGCCCGGCGGCGTGCTGTTCAGTTCCAACCCCCGGGGCGAAAACCAGGAAGGCTGGAACGGCCAGCGCTTTGGCGCCTACCACGACCTTGCGGCCTGGCGCACCTTGCTCACAGAAGCGGGCTTTGTAGAGCTTGAGCATTACTACCGACCGGCTGGGCTGCCGCGAGAGCAGCAGCCTTGGTTGGCGAGTGTCTGGCGTAGACCTGCTTAGGATTTGAGGGCGCCATCGCGAGCAAGCTCGCTCCCACACGGGTCAACTGCGAACATAAATGGGCGAACCATCAATGATCCAAATGTGGGAGCGAGCCTGCTCGCGATGACGGCGGATCAGCAACATTGATGCGACTGACACACCGCCGTCGCCCACCGCCCCATTGTTACTCCTGCTTGACCAACCACTTCTGTGACAACTGCTCAAGCCGCCCGTCGTCCTTGATACGCGCCAAAGCGTTGTCCAGGCTGGCCTTGAACGCCGGATTGCCCTTCTGGAATGGAATCACCAGGCTCGGCGGCGGGCCGCTCTTTTCTTCCGGCTGGAACGACTGTGCCATGACCATCGGGCGTTGCGAGTCGTCCTTGCGCGCCAACAGTTGCGCATCCGGTTGGCTATAAGCGGTGCTTGTGTCGAAACGTTCGGCCAGTTCCGGGGTCATTGCTATGTGGTTGATGGCGACATCGTATTTGCCGCTTTCCACACCGGCCAGCAGATCGCTGGCATCGGTGACCACAAAGTCGGCGCGAACATCGAGCTCGCCGGCCAGCATATGACCCAGTTCCACTTCGAAGCCGGTGAGCTTGCCGTCTTCCTTGAAGTTGAAAGGGCTGGTGTTGGCTTCCAGAGCGATGCGCAATTCGCCACGGTCGTTGATGTCGTCGATCAGTTCGGCATGGGCCAGAGGGCTCAAGAGGGGTAGCAGGCAGATCAGCCCAGGCAGAAAACGCATGGTCACTCCTTTGTATTGTTACAAGCGACGCTCGTTTCAGGTTCGCTTTGCTATGGTTGTTGCAGGCTTCGACAACGAATGGTCATGAAGTTGTCATGACCACGCGGATTTCATGGAAAAACTGGAGAAAAAAATGAAAAGCTTTATGTCACGTGCCGCCTTGGCCGGCCTGTTGCTGGGGGCTTCGATGCTGGCATCCGCCGCAACCCCTGCTCCCCAGGGTGCAGAGGTATTCATCGTTTCCCCGGAAGACGGTGCCACCGTTGGCCAGGAGTTCAAGGTCAAGTTCGGCGTCAAGAACATCGCGCTGGCCCCGGCGGGTGATGAAACCAAAAATACCGGGCACCATCATTTGCTGATTGATATCGACAAACTGCCTGCCGCGGGCGCGCCGATTCCCACCGATGCCAACCACATGCATTTCGGCAAGGCGCAAACCGAGGCTACGATCAAACTGGCACCGGGCAAGCACACCTTGCAGCTGATCCTGGGCGACAGCGGCCATATGCCGTTCGATCCGACGATCGTGTCCGAGAAGATCACGGTAAACGTGAAATAAACCGGCACAGGTCGACACAACACAAAACCCTCCCACAGGTTATGTGTTCGACAGAAAAAAACGGGAGCCCCCTGCGAGGCTCCCGTTTTTTATTGCAAGCCTGATCTGCTTAGAACAACACCCGGCTACGAATAGTGCCGTTGATGTGCTGCAGTTTCTCTTGCGCCAGATCGGAGTATTCGGCATCGACGTCGATCACGACGTAGCCGACTTTCTCGTTGGTCTGCAGGAACTGACCGGAAATGTTGATGCCGTTTTCGGCGAAGACCTTGTTGATCTCGCTCATCACACCCGGGATGTTCTCGTGGATGTGCAACAGGCGGTGCTTGCCAGGGTGAGCCGGCAGGGCCACTTCCGGGAAGTTCACGGACGATACCGAAGTACCGTTGTCGCTGTACTTGACCAGCTTTTCCGCCACTTCCAGGCCGATGTTGGCCTGGGCTTCGGCAGTAGAACCGCCGATGTGCGGGGTCAGGATCACGTTGTCCAGGCCGCGCAGCGGGCTTTCGAAGATATCGTCGTTGGAGCGCGGCTCCACCGGGAATACGTCGATGGCGGCGCCGATCAGGTGTTTGTCCTTGATCGCTTCGGCCAGGGCGTCGAGCTTGACCACGGTGCCACGAGCGGCGTTGATCAGGATCCCGCCTTTCTTGATGGCACGGATTTCCTTCTCGCCGATCATCCACTGGGTGGCGGCGGTTTCCGGAACGTGCAGCGTCACGATGTCGGACATGCCCAACAGCTCGTGCAGGTCGTTGACCTGGGTGGCATTGCCCAGCGGCAACTTGGTCACGGTGTCGTAGAAAAACACCTGCATGCCAAGGCCTTCAGCCAGCACCGACAACTGCGTGCCGATCGAGCCGTAACCGACGATACCCAGCTTCTTGCCACGGATTTCGAAGGAGTTGGCCGCGCTCTTGATCCAGCCGCCACGGTGGCAGGAAGCGTTCTTCTCGGGAATGCCGCGCAGCAGCAGGATCGCTTCGGCCAGCACCAGTTCAGCAACGGAACGGGTGTTGGAGTATGGCGCGTTGAACACCGCGATACCGCGCTCGCGCGCCGCATTGAGGTCCACCTGATTGGTGCCGATGCAGAAGCAGCCGACCGCCACCAGTTTCTTGGCGTGGTCGAAGATCTCTTCGGTCAATTGGGTACGGGAGCGAATACCGATGAAGTGAGCATCGGCGATCTTTTCCTTGAGCTGGGCTTCCGGCAGAGAACTGGTGATGTACTCGATGCTGGTGTAGCCCGCCGACTTGAGGACGTCGACAGCCGATTGGTGGACGCCTTCGAGAAGAAGGAACTTGATCTTGCTCTTATCGAGAGAAGTCTTGCTCATCTGCGTAAACCTGTGTCCCGGAGAAAAATGGCAGGGAATCGGACAGCGCATGCTGGTCCGACCGGCATGACAGCCGTCGCCGCAGAACAGCCAATGGGCACTACGCTGCGGGGTCGGTATGCTAGCATACGCACCCCGCTAAACACTCATTCCTGCGACGTGAAGCGTTCTCAGGATGACCATGAATTGTTCGAGAGTTCTGTCGATGACCAATCCTGCCGTGATAGATGAGCTGAAGACCCTGGTTGAGCCTGGCAAAGTCTTGACCGATGCCGACTCCCTGAACGCTTATGGCAAGGATTGGACCAAGCACTTCGCCCCGGCGCCGAGCGCCATCGTCTTCCCCAAGACCACCGAACAGGTTCAGGCCATTGTGCGCTGGGCCAATGAGCACAAGGTCGCGCTGGTGCCATCGGGCGGGCGTACCGGGCTTTCCGCTGCGGCCGTGGCGGCCAACGGCGAAGTGGTCGTGTCATTCGACTACATGAACCAGATTCTCGACGTGAACCTCACCGATCGCACAGCCGTCTGCCAGCCAGGTGTGGTCACTGAACAACTGCAGAACAAGGCTGAAGAGCACGGTCTGTACTACCCGGTGGACTTCGCCTCGGCCGGTTCCAGTCAGATTGGCGGCAACATCGGCACCAATGCCGGCGGAATCAAGGTCATTCGTTACGGCATGACCCGCAACTGGGTAGCCGGCATGAAAGTCGTCACCGGTAAAGGTGACCTGCTGGAACTGAACAAGGACCTGATCAAGAACGCCACTGGCTACGATCTGCGGCAGTTGTTCATCGGCGCCGAAGGCACCCTCGGGTTCGTGGTCGAAGCCACCATGCGCCTGGACCGGGCTCCGAAGAACCTCACCGCCATGGTCCTGGGCACCGCCGATTTTGATTCGATCATGCCCGTACTGCATGCCTTCCAGGGCAAGCTGGACCTGACGGCGTTCGAATTCTTCTCCGACAAGGCCCTGGCCAAGGTCCTGGATCGGGGCGACGTACCGGCGCCATTTGAAACCGAGTGCCCCTTCTACGCCCTGCTGGAGTTCGAAGCCACCACCGAAGAAGTCGCCAACCACGCCCTGGAAACGTTCGAACACTGTGTCGAACAGGGCTGGGTGCTCGATGGGGTGATGAGCCAAAGCGAAACCCAACTGCAAAACCTGTGGAAGTTGCGCGAGTACATCTCGGAAACCATCTCCCACTGGACACCGTACAAGAACGACATCTCGGTCACCGTTTCGAAAGTCCCGGGCTTCTTGCGCGACATCGACACTATCGTCGGCCAACATTACCCGGATTTCGAGATCGTCTGGTTTGGCCACATCGGCGACGGCAACTTGCACTTGAACATCCTCAAGCCAGAGAACCTGAGCAAGGACGAATTCTTCGCCAAGTGCGCGACCGTGAACAAATGGGTCTTTGAAACCGTCGAGAAATACAACGGTTCGATCTCCGCCGAACACGGCGTAGGCATGACCAAACGCGATTACCTGACCTACAGTCGCTCGCCGGTAGAAATTGAATACATGAAGGCCGTCAAGGCAGTGTTCGACCCGAACGGCATCATGAACCCGGGCAAGATTTTCGCGGTTTAATGCAAAAAATACCTGATGAATCCCAGAAGCAGGAGTCGGTAATGAGCTATCAGCACCAGTATGTCGACGGTACCCGTATTCATTTCCCGGTGGGAAAAATCGTGTGCATTGGCCGCAACTACGCCGAACACGCCAAGGAACTGGATAACCCGGTACCTACCGAACCCCTGCTGTTCATCAAGCCCGGCAGCTGCGCGGTGCCGCTGGAAGGCGGTTTCAGCATCCCCGCCGACCGTGGTGCGGTGCACTACGAAGCTGAAATTGCCGTGCTGATCGGCAAGCCACTGTCGACCCGGCCCAGTGCCGAGGAAGTGCTGGATGCCATCTCCGGCTTCGCCCCGGCCCTGGATCTGACCCTGCGGGACAAGCAAGCCGAGCTCAAGGCCAAGGGCTTGCCCTGGGAAGTCGCCAAATCCTTCGACGGTGCGGCGGTGCTGGCACCTTTCGTGTCCAGCGGCACCTTTGCCGACCTGACCGACATCCCGGTTCGCCTGACCATCAACGGTGAAGTGCGCCAGGACGGCAACAGCAGCCTGATGCTCAACCCCATCGTGCCGATGATCCAATACATGGCTGGCTGCTTCTCATTGCAGGCCGGCGACGTGATCCTCACTGGCACTCCGGCGGGCGTGGGACCGTTGAACGTCGGGGATGAACTGGTACTGGAATTGCCAGGCGCGAGCCGTTTCGAAAGCAGCGTTCGCTAACCGCAAGGCACCGTCCCGCGTGGGCGCGAGCCGGCTCGTGCCCACATGGATGGACGGCTCTCGCCATTTACCATTTTTTTCACATGCCATCCGGATAATTCCAGGGAATACGGCGTCTGAGCCATTCATTTTCCTAACCCGAATACCTGGAACGCATCCCCCTGATGGCCACTCCTCTAGCTCGGCCCTCCTCCAGCCCCGTCCGCCGCGCTCGCTTCTCGCTGCCCTGGTCCGCCTGGTCGCTGTTAGCAGCCGGGGCCTTTTACTGGCTGGCGTATGCCATGCACTGGGATGACCGGGGCCTGCTGTGGGCATCGGAACGTCTCGAGAGCCCCGCCCAGCGCCAGGAAAGCATCTGGCTGCCGGACTACCACGCGGTGATTGATGCCAAGGTCCTGCCAGGAATGGAAGAGGATGAAGCGTCCGACCTGACCTATAACCCACAGACCAAAACCCTGTTCGCGATCATGGGTAAGCATCCGTTTCTGGTGGAACTCACCCTGCAGGGTGACGTGCTGCGCAAAATGCCGTTGGTGGGCTGGAGCAATCCTGAAGGCGTGGCCTACATGGAGAATGGCCTGATGGCTATTACCGATGAACGAAAACACACGCTGTCGATCATCCAGGTCGATGCCGATACTCGCGAACTGAACAGCACGGATTTCCCCCACTACGATCTCGGCCCGTCCAAGAACCAGAACAAGGGCTTCGAAGGCGTCGCCTGGGATCCACGCAACCAGCAATTGGCCTTGGGTGAAGAGCGTCCGCCAGCGTTGTTCACCTGGAAAAGCGACGGCAGCCAACTGCTCAAGGGCGACAAACAGATCCATGCCAGCGACGAGCTGGACCTGCGCAACCTGTCGGCGCTGGCGATCGATCCTCGCACGGGGCACTCGCTGCTGCTGTCGGCCGACTCCCATCTCTTGCTGGAGCTGGACGATGCAGGGGAACAGGTCAGCTTCATGACCTTGCTGGGCGGTTTCAACGGTATCAAGGATACGATCCCCCGTGCCGAAGGCGTCGCCCTCGATGAGGCTGGCAACCTGTACATGGTCAGCGAGCCGAACCTGTTCTATCGTTTCGAAAAACAACGCTGATAGCGCAACTCTGTAAGGTAATTCATCCTTCGCCGTAGGGTGTGGCATCCGGCCATTAAGCTTCAGTTCAGGCAGCCGTGGTATTTCCAACCACCTGTTCTCATCCGAGCCCACCCACATGCGTCGACTTGCCCGCCCGAAGCCCTTGATCCTGCTGCTGATAATGATCGTACTGATCGCTTTGATCGCAGCAGCTCAATACCTGCGCCTGTTCGAGCGCGCGTGGTTCAACTTCAACACCCTCTGGCAGCCTCCCAGCGAGCAGGCCATTGCCCTGGACCAGTATCGGGTTACGGTCGAGGCGCAGGTGATCGAAGGCCTGGACAATGACGTTTCGGCGCTGACGTACGATCCAATCCGCAAGAGCCTCTTTACCGTTACCAACAAGAATGCCGAACTGATCGAGCTGTCATTGGACGGCAAGATCCTTAGGCGCATCGCCCTGATTGGCTTCGGCGACCCGGAGGCGGTGGAGTTCATCAGCCAGGACATTTACGTCATCACCGACGAGCGTCAGCAGCGGCTGATCAAGATTCACTTGGACGACGATACCCAATTCCTCGACGCCGCCGACGCAGAGCAAATGACGCTTGGCCTGCACCTGAACGGTAACAAAGGGTTCGAAGGGTTGGCCTACGACTCAGTGGGCAAACGGTTGTTCGTGGCTAAGGAGCGCGATCCGATGCTGATTTATGAAGTGCGGGGCTTTCCCCATCACAAACCGGACAAATCCTACGCTGTCCATGTAATCAACAACCCCAAGCGCGATGCCGGACTGTTCGTACGCGATCTTTCTAGCCTGCAATACGACGAGCGCAGCGGCCATTTACTGGCGCTGTCCGATGAGTCGCGATTGATTATCGAGCTGGACATCGACGGCCGCCCGTTGAGCACGCTGTCGTTGAGCAAGGGCCGTCAAGGGCTGCAAAAAACCGTCCCTCAGGCCGAGGGCGTTGCCATGGACGATGATGGCAACTTGTATGTGGTGAGCGAACCGAACCTGTTCTACGTCTTCAAGAAACCGCAGCCTTGATCCCCAAAAAACCTGATGTGGGAGCGAGCCTGCTCGCGATGGCGGTGCGTCAGCCAACATGGATGTGTCGGGTAGACCGCTATCGCGAGCAGGCTCGCTCCCACAGGGGCTGAATCACTGAAAGAGCAGGTTATCTGGCCGGATTACTCAGCCCGCAGGGTCTTCACCCCTTCAGGCGTCCCCAGCAACAACACATCCGCCGGGCGAGCCGCGAACAAGCCATTGGTGACCACGCCGACGATGGCGTTGATCTGGCTTTCCAGTTCCACCGGGTTGGTGATCTGCAGGTTATGGACATCCAGGATGATGTTGCCGTTATCGGTCAGCACGCCTTCGCGGTACACCGGGTCACCGCCCAGCTTCACCAGTTGGCGGGCCACATGGCTGCGGGCCATCGGGATGACTTCCACCGGCAGCGGGAACGCGCCGAGGACTGGCACCAGTTTGCTGGCGTCGGCGATGCAGATGAAGGTCTTGGCCACGGCCGCGACAATCTTCTCGCGGGTCAGGGCCGCGCCGCCGCCCTTGATCAGGTTCAGGTGCGCGTCGCTTTCATCGGCGCCGTCGATATAGAACTCCAGGTCGCTCACGGTATTGAGCTCATAGACCGGAATCCCGTGGCCCTTCAGGCGCGCGGCGGTGGCTTCGGAGCTGGCGACCGCGCCGTCGAACGCACCTTTGTGCTGCGCCAGTGCGTCGATGAAGCAATTGGCCGTCGAGCCGGTGCCGACCCCAACGATGCTCTTGTCATCCAGTTTCGGGAGGATGAGGTCGACAGCGGCCTGGGCCACGGCCTGTTTGAGTTGATCCTGGGTCATGCGGGCTCCGAAAGCGGACGGGGAGTAAAGAGGGACGCGAGTATAACCCAACAAAACCTTGGGATTCGTGTGGTCGCCCAGCCAAAAGCCGGGTTAGACTCCTTGGCCCTGCCCAACCCGCTCAGTGATGCTTTCCGATGCTTGAACAGTACGTCAAAAAGATCCTCACCTCGCGCGTTTACGACGTTGCCGTGGAAACCCCATTGCAGACTGCCCGCCAGCTCTCCGAGCGGCTGGGCAACAACATCTGGCTCAAGCGCGAAGACTTGCAGCCGGTGTTCTCGTTCAAGATTCGCGGCGCCTACAACAAGCTGACCCAGCTCAGCGACGAAGAGCGCGCACGCGGCGTGGTCACGGCTTCGGCGGGCAACCACGCCCAGGGCCTGGCCCTGGCGGCCAAGGTGCTGGGCGTCAAAGCCACCATCGTGATGCCCAAGACCACTCCGGAAATCAAAGTCGAAGGCGTACGTTCCCGAGGCGGCAAAGTGGTGTTGCACGGTGATTCGTTCCCCGAAGCCCTGGCCTATTCGCTGAAACTGGTCGACGAAAAGGGCTACGTCTACATTCACCCCTATGACGATCCCCACACCATTGCCGGGCAGGGCACGGTGGCGATGGAGATCCTGCGCCAACATCCGGGGCGTCTGGATGCGATTTTCGTCCCGGTGGGCGGCGGCGGGCTGATCGCCGGGATCGCGGCCTACGTGAAATACCTGCGGCCTGACATCAAGGTGATCGGCGTCGAGCCGGACGATTCCAATTGCCTGCAAGCCGCCCTGGCTGCTGGCGAGCGAGTGGTGCTGCCGACCGTGGGGCTCTTTGCCGACGGCGTTGCCGTGGCGCAGATCGGCCAGCACACGTTCGACATCTGCAAGCACTACGTGGATGAAGTCATCACCGTCAGTACCGACGAGATCTGTGCGGCCATCAAGGATATCTACGACGATACCCGCTCGATCACCGAACCTGCCGGCGCCTTGGGCGTGGCCGGGATCAAGAAGTATGTCGAATCGCGCGGCGTCAGCGGGCAGACCCTGGTGGCCATCGACTCCGGCGCCAACGTCAATTTCGACCGTCTGCGTCACGTGGCCGAGCGTGCCGAACTGGGCGAAGGCCGCGAGGCGATCATCGCAGTGACCATTCCCGAGAAGCCAGGCAGCTTCAAGGCCTTCTGCGAAGCCGTCGGCAAGCGCCAGATCACCGAATTCAACTATCGCTACAACACGGGCAGCGAAGCGCACATCTTCGTGGGCGTGCAGACGCACCCGGAAAACGACCCGCGCAGCGCGCTGATCGCCAGCCTGACCGAGCAAGGCTTCCCGGTGGTGGACCTGACCGACAACGAACTGGCCAAACTGCACATTCGCCACATGGTGGGCGGGCATGCGGCCCACGTCATCGACGAAGTGGTGCTGCGCTTCGAATTCCCGGAACGTCCGGGGGCGCTGTTCAACTTCCTCAACAAGCTGGGCGGACGCTGGAATATCTCGATGTTCCACTACCGCAACCATGGTGCGGCGGATGGTCGTGTGGTTGCGGGCCTGCAGGTACCGCACGATGAACGTCATCTGGTACCGGCAGCCCTGGAAGAAATCGGCTATCCGTACTGGGATGAAAGCGATAACCCGGCGTATCAGCTGTTCCTGGGCTAAAGCAGAGCTAGACTGCCCGGCAAGACTCAAGGAAATCCAACGATGGAAACGTTAACCGCGCTGAAGATCGCCCATGTCGTCGCCACGGTATTGCTCTTGGCGGGTGCCCTGGGGCTGGCCATCTGGGTCTGGAGGACGCGCCGCAACGGCGATGCCACGGCGGCCGCGCGCACATTGCAACGCCCGCGGGTGTTTGTCTGGCTGGTGATGGCCCTGGCGCTGGTGAGCTTGCCATTCACGGGGTGGTGGATGGTGCATCAGATCGGCTGGCCACTGGGGCAGACCTGGTTGCTGGCTTCCAGTGTGCTCTACACCGTGGCGGCGCTGGCGGGGTTCTGGCTGTTGGTGCGATTGAACAAACTGCGCAAGGCGCCGGGAGGGAGCGGGAAATTTACCTTTGCCTTGGCGCTGTTCAGTTTTGTCTGCTTTGTCGCCATTGCGGGGTTGATGGGGGCCAAGCCGGTTTAAGGCGTTAGACCGCGTCGACCCTATCGCGAGCAGGCTCGCTCCCACAGGGGTTTGTGAACGACGCACATCCAGTGTGGGAGCGAGCCTGCTCGCGATGACGATTTCAGCCGCGCAACGAAATCACCGGCCAACCACGCTTCTGGGCTTCGGCCCTGAGGTTCGGGTCCGGATCCACGGCCACCGGATGGGTCACCACTTCCAGCAGTGACAGGTCATTCATCGAGTCACTGTAGAAGTAACTGCCGTCCAGCGAATACCCGGTCTCCTCCAGCCAACGATTGAGCCGCATCACCTTGCCCTCACGAAAACACGGAATGTCGGTACTGCGCCCGCTGTAGCGCCCGTCGATCATTTCGCACTCGGTGGCGATCAGGGTTTCGACTCCCAGGCGCTCGGCGATCGGTCCGGTGACGAAGCGATTGGTGGCGGTGATGATCACCAGCTTGTCGCCGGCCTCACGGTGTTTACTCAACAGCTCGATCGCCTGGGGCAACACAATCGGTTCGATGCAGTCGCGCATGTAGTCCAGATGCCACTGTGCCAGCACCTCCATCTCCGTGCGGCCAAGGATTTCCAGGCAAAAATTCAGGTACTCGGCGTTGTCGAGCCTGCCGGCCAGGTAATCCTGATAGAACTCGTCATTGCGCGCCTTGTACGTAACGGCGTCGAGGAAACCGCGCTCACACAGGTAATCGCCCCAGGCGTGGTCACTGTCGCCGCCCAGCAAGGTGTTGTCCAAGTCGAATAAAGCCAGCCGCATTGCAGTTACTCGCTGAAGAATCTGAAGAAAGGCGTCCAGAATACGGACTTTTCACAAGAGTGCACATAAGGTAGGAAGGCTCGTTGCTGCTTTCACAACCTTTGTGGAACAATGCGGCGACATGCGTTTGCGAGGTTGTTGCCGTGATCGATCCCGATGGTTTCCGACCCAATGTGGGGATCATTCTTACGAATGATGCAGGGCAGGTGCTATGGGCTCGCCGTATCAATCAAGACGCCTGGCAGTTTCCCCAGGGTGGGATCAACCCTCAGGAGACGCCCGAAGAGGCCTTGTACCGCGAGTTGAACGAAGAAGTGGGGCTTGAGCGAGAAGATGTCGAAATACTCGCCTGCACCCGGGGCTGGTTGCGCTATCGTTTGCCGCAACGCCTGGTCAGAACGCATAGCCAACCGCTGTGCATCGGCCAGAAGCAGAAATGGTTTCTCCTGCGCCTGATCTCCAACGAGCAGCGGGTGCGGATGGATTTGACCGGTAAACCGGAGTTCGATGGCTGGCGCTGGGTCAGCTATTGGTATCCGTTGGGCCAGGTGGTGACATTCAAGCGCGAGGTATACCGACGCGCCCTCAAAGAGCTTGCCCCGCGCCTGCTGACGCGCGACTGACGACGGAGTTCGACCCCGAGCCATGCTCAATACGCTGCGCAAGATCGTCCAGGAAGTTAACTCCGCCAAGGATCTCAAGGCGGCGTTGGGGATTATTGTATTGCGCGTCAAAGAGGCCATGGGCAGCCAAGTCTGCTCGGTCTATCTGCTGGACCCCGAGACCAACCGTTTTGTGCTGATGGCCACCGAGGGCTTGAACAAGCGCTCGATCGGCAAGGTCAGCATGGCACCCAATGAAGGTCTGGTCGGCCTGGTCGGCACGCGCGAAGAACCGCTGAACCTCGAAAATGCCGCGGATCACCCGCGCTATCGTTATTTTGCCGAGACCGGCGAAGAACGCTACGCCTCGTTCCTCGGGGCACCGATCATCCACCACCGCCGTGTCGTCGGCGTGTTGGTCATCCAGCAGAAGGAGCGTCGCCAGTTCGACGAAGGTGAAGAAGCCTTCCTCGTGACCATGAGCGCGCAATTGGCCGGGGTTATCGCCCACGCCGAAGCCACCGGGTCGATCAGCGGCCTGGGCCGCCAGGGCAAGGGCATCCAGGAAGCCAAGTTCGTCGGCGTGCCAGGCTCACCCGGCGCGGCAGTGGGTACGGCGGTGGTCATGTTGCCGCCCGCCGACCTCGACGTAGTGCCGGACAAGACCATCGTCGACATCCCCGCCGAACTGGGCCTGTTCAAGACAGCCATCGAGGGCGTGCGGGCCGACATGCGCGCCCTGTCGGCGAAACTGGCGACGCAGCTGCGCCCCGAAGAGCGCGCGCTGTTCGACGTTTACCTGATGATGCTCGACGACGCCTCCCTGGGCAGCGAGGTGACCACGGTCATCAAGACCGGTCAGTGGGCCCAGGGTGCGTTGCGCCAGGTGGTGACCGACCACGTCAACCGTTTCGAACTGATGGACGACGCCTACCTGCGCGAGCGTGCCTCCGACGTCAAGGACCTCGGCCGCCGGCTGCTGGCCTACTTGCAACAGGAACGCCAGCAGACCCTGGTCTATCCCGATAACACCATCCTGATCAGCGAAGAACTGACCCCGGCCATGCTCGGCGAGGTGCCTGAAGGCAAGCTCGCGGGGCTGGTCTCGGTATTGGGTTCGGGCAACTCCCACGTCGCGATCCTGGCCCGCGCCATGGGCATTCCGACGGTCATGGGCGTGGTGGACCTGCCGTATTCAAAGGTCGACGGCATCCAGATGATCGTCGATGGCTACCACGGCGAGGTCTACACCAACCCCACCGAATTGCTGCGCAAGCAGTTTGCCGATGTGGTGGAGGAAGAAAAGCAACTGTCCCTGGGCCTGGATGCGCTGCGGGACCTGCCTTGCGTGACGCTCGACGGCCACCGCATGCCGCTGTGGGTCAACACCGGCCTGCTGGCCGACGTGGCCCGGGCGCAGAAACGCGGCGCCGAGGGTGTGGGCCTGTACCGCACCGAAGTGCCCTTCATGATCAACCAGCGCTTCCCCAGCGAAAAGGAACAGCTGGCGATCTATCGCGAACAGTTGGCCGCTTTCCATCCGCAACCGGTGACCATGCGCAGCCTGGACATCGGCGGGGACAAATCCCTGTCCTACTTCCCCATCAAGGAAGACAACCCCTTCCTTGGCTGGCGCGGGATACGCGTGACGCTCGACCATCCGGAAATCTTCCTGGTCCAGGCCCGCGCCATGCTCAAGGCCAGCGAGGGTCTGAACAACCTGCGCATCCTGTTGCCGATGATTTCCGGCACCCATGAGCTGGAAGAAGCCTTGCACCTGATCCACCGGGCGTGGGGCGAAGTGCGCGATGAAGGCACCGACGTGCCGATGCCGCCGGTGGGGGTGATGATCGAGATTCCGGCGGCGGTTTACCAGACCAAGGAACTGGCGCGCCAGGTTGACTTCCTGTCGGTCGGCTCCAACGACCTGACCCAGTATTTGCTGGCCGTGGACCGCAACAACCCGCGGGTCGCCGACCTGTACGACTATCTGCATCCGGCGGTGCTGCAAGCCCTGCAGAATGTGGTCCGCGACGCCCATGCCGAAGGCAAGCCGGTGAGTATCTGCGGCGAAATGGCCGGGGACCCGGCGGCGGCGGTGCTGCTGATGGCGATGGGCTTTGACAGCCTGTCGATGAACGCCACCAACCTGCCGAAAGTGAAATGGATGCTGCGTCAGATCAACCTCAGCAAGGCCCAGGAACTGCTGGCCGAAGTGATGACGATCGATAATCCGCAGGTAATCCACAGCTCCTTGCAACTGGCGCTGAAGAACCTTGGGTTGGCGCGGATGATCAATCCGGCGTCGAACAAGACGCTCTGAATCTTTAGCGACCTCATCGCGAGCAGGCTCGCTCCCACAGGGGATCTCGGTTGTTCACAACGTTTGTGTTTACTGAAGATCTACTGTGGGAGCGAGCCTGCTCGCGATGGGGCCAGAAATGACAGCACAAAATCAAACCTTAAACTCCACCTCCCCCAAATGCCCCCCAAGCGGCCCATAACTGCGCTCGACCAGATGCCGCGTCCCATCGGCATGGACAATCAGCGCCGTACTCGCTCGCGTCCCGTAAGCAGGGCTGGTGATGAACACACTCGACAACAGTGTCTCGGTCGCCAGCCCTACGCCGGTGTCCGGCAGTTCGGCTACCGGGGCCGGCTGCGGGTCGTTCAGCAGCGCCAACAGGGCCTGGGGCTGCGGATCGTCCAGTACCTCGACCAACGCCGCCCGAGCCTTGAGCAGCTTGGGCCATGGCGTGTTCAGCCCGGCGTTCGACAAACCGTAGACACCCTCGGCCAGTCGCTGTGGCCGGGCATCGCGGGCATTGTGGTGCCACAGTTCGGTGCCATCGCCCAACAGCAAGTTGAACCCGCCGTACTCACCGGCATGGGGCACCACTTCGCTCAAATAATCGGCAATTGAAAGATTTCCGCTCAAAAATCGCGCCACCAGTTCACCACGGGACTTGAAGCCGGGCGGCTGGGCCGGGTCGCGAATGTTGGTCAGGGCAGCGAAACGGCCATCGGCGCCGACGCCAAGCCAGGTCCCTCCGGCTTCCAGATCGCGACCGGCATGGACATCAGGGGCGTCAGGCCATTGCCCCAGGGGCAAGGTCGGGCGCGCGTAGAACTCATCGCGGTTGGCCGCCACGATCAGCGGCCGGGCGTGGCCGGGGCGCCAGGCAAATACGATCAGGCACATCAGATAGTCCCCTTAAAAATAAAGCCGAGCACAGCTGTTGTGGGTTTCACTCTACCCAGACATCGCCCCGGCATCCATCGCCTTGAGTGGAGCCCAAGGCCATGGATCCGTTACCATGCCGCTCTTGTTTCTAGGATGGGCGAGGGACGCTGGTGGAATTTGTGCTCTATCTGCTGCTCGGCGCCTGTGCCGGCGTGCTGGCCGGACTGTTCGGCGTGGGTGGCGGGATCATCATCGTCCCGGTGCTGGTATTCAGTTTTACCTTGCAGGGCTTCGACCCACTGGTGTTGACGCACCTGGCGGTCGGCACGTCCCTGGCATCGATCATCTTCACTTCGGTCAATGCCGTGCGCGAGCATCAGCGCAAAGGCGCGGTGCGCTGGCCGATTTTTGCCTGGATGACCGTTGGAATCCTGATCGGTGCCGGTTTCGGAGCCGTCACTGCCGAAGCGATTTCCGGTCCGAACCTGCAAAAAATCATCGGCGTGTTCGCCCTGATTGTCGCCGTACAACTGGGCCTGGACTTGCGGCCCAAGGCCAGCCGCACAGTTCCGGGCAAGGTCGGGTTGACCGTGGCGGGGACGGTGATCGGCTGGGCCTCGGCGATTTTCGGCATCGGCGGCGGCTCGCTGACCGTGCCGTTCCTGACCTGGCGCAGCGTGCCGATGCAACAGGCGGTGGCGACGTCATCGGCCTGCGGTTTGCCGATTGCCCTGGTCAGTGCATTAAGTTTCATGATTCTGGGCTGGCAAGATCCGCGGCTGCCGGCTCATAGTCTCGGTTTTGTTTATTTGCCGGCGCTACTGGGCATTGCCCTGACGAGCATGGTCTTCGCCCGCTTCGGCGCGCGACTGGCCCATCGCCTGTCACCGCGCTTGCTCAAACGGCTGTTCGCCGCTTTGCTGTTCAGCGTGGGCTTGAGTTTTCTGCTCTGACGCAATCCTGGCTTAATCCCGAGGTGGCAGCGTCGCCCGGATATTTTTGACGTTTACGAGGAATATCAATGCTGCCTTACCCGCAGATCGATCCGGTGGCCCTGGCCATCGGCCCGCTGAAAATCCACTGGTACGGCCTGATGTACCTGATCGGCATCGGCGGCGCCTGGTTGCTGGCGTCGCGCCGGCTCAACCGCTTCGATCCGACCTGGAACAAGGAAAAGCTCTCGGACCTGGTGTTCTGGCTATCCATGGGCGTGATCGTTGGCGGACGCCTGGGTTACGTCTTGTTCTACGACCTGAGCGCGTACCTAGCCAATCCGACGCTGATCTTCGAAGTCTGGAAGGGCGGCATGTCGTTCCATGGTGGGTTCATCGGCGTGATGCTGGCAGCGCTGTGGTTCGGTAAACGCAACAACAAGTCGTTTTTCGAGTTGATGGACTTCGTCGCGCCAATGGTGCCGATTGGCCTGGGGGCCGGGCGCATCGGCAACTTCATCAACGCCGAATTGTGGGGCAAGGCCACCGACGTGCCATGGGCGATGGTCTTCCCGCCGTTCAGCGACCCGGCGCAGCTGCCCCGTCATCCTTCGCAGCTGTACCAGTTCGCGCTCGAAGGCGTGGCACTGTTTGCCATCCTGTGGCTGTTCTCGCGCAAGCCACGGCCGACCATGGCCGTGTCGGGCATGTTCGCGCTGTTCTACGGGATCTTCCGTTTCATCGTTGAATTCGTCCGCGTACCAGACGCCCAACTCGGCTATCTGGCGTGGAACTGGCTGACCATGGGCCAGTTGCTGTGCCTGCCAATGATCATTGGTGGCCTGGCGCTGATCTGGCTGGCCTATCATCGTGCGCCGGCTGCGGCGGCCAAGATTTAAATTCGAACCCCGGGGCGCTGGCCCCGGGTTCAAGGACACAGGTAACCCATGAAGCAATATCTCGATCTGGTGGCCCACGTCATCAAGAACGGCACCAAGCAAGCCAACCGCACGGGTGTAAACACCATCAGCTTTCCCGGCGCCATGTTGCGCTATGACCTGAAGGACGGATTCCCGGCCATCACCACGCGCAAAATGGCCTTCAAGTCAGCCATCGGTGAGATGTGCGGTTTCCTCCGTGGGGTCAACAACGCCGCCGAATTCCGTGCCCTGGGCTGCAAGGTCTGGGATCAGAACGCCAACGAAAACGCCCAATGGCTGGCCAACCCGTTTCGCCAGGGCGAAGACGACCTGGGTGAGATCTATGGTGTGCAATGGCGCAAGTGGCCAGCCTACAAGCAGATCCCGTTGAGCAACCCGGCCGCCATCGAGCAAACCCTGGCCCAGGGCTACCGACAAATCGCCGAGGGCGAAGAAAACGGTCAGGCCTACGTGGTGCTGTACAAGGCCATCGATCAGGTGCGCCAGTGCGTCGACACCATCATCAAGGACCCGGGCAGCCGGCGGATCCTGTTCCACGGCTGGAACTGCGCCCAGCTCGATGAAATGGCCCTGCCGCCGTGCCATTTGCTCTACCAGTTCCACCCGAATGTCGAGACCAAGGAAATCTCCCTGACCCTCTACATCCGTTCCAACGACCTGGGCCTGGGCACGCCGTTCAACCTCACCGAAGGCGCCGCGCTGCTGAGCCTGATCGGTCGCCTGACCGGCTACACGCCACGCTGGTTCACCTATTTCATCGGCGACGCCCACGTCTACGAAAACCACCTGGACATGCTCAACGAGCAGCTCAAGCGCGAGCCGTTCCCGATGCCCAAACTGGTGATTTCCGAGCGCGTGCCGGAGTTCGCCAAGACCGGTGTGTACCAGCCTGAGTGGCTGGAACTGGTGGAACCGAGCGACTTCTCGCTCGAGGGCTACCAGCACCACGCGCCGATGACGGCGCCGATGGCGGTCTAAGCCACGCCACCTCTCCCCCTGTGGGAGCGAGCTTGCTCGCGATGAGGCCATTACATTCAACATAGATGTTGACTGTTAAGCCGCTATCGCGAGCAAGCTCGCTCCCACACAGAGCTCAGTGTGTTGGAGATTGACGGCAAGGACTCAATGCCCATGACTCCTGCCCACATGTGAATGCTCCACCTCCGGCGCCACCGCGCCACTCACTTCCAGGCGCTGCAAAATCCCGCATTGATCCAGGTCCGGCCCTTCGCCACAACGATGGCGCAGGTCGATCAGTTGTGTCTGCAAGGCCAGCAGACCGTCGATGCGCGCCTTGACGTGGTGGATGTGTTCGTCGATCAGCGCGTTGACGTTTTCGCACTGATCCTGAGGGCTGTCGCGCAGGGCCAGGAGGCTGCGGATTTCTTCCAGGGTCATGTCCAGGGTGCGGCAGTTGCGGATGAACGTCAGCCGCTCGGCATGAGCCTGGGTGTAGACCCGATAATTGCCATCGCTGCGGGCCGGCTCCGGCAACAAGCCTTCGCGCTCGTAGTAGCGAATGGTTTCGACCTGGCAGTCGGTGATTTTTGCCAGTTCGCCGATCTTCATGGCGTTGCCTCCAAAACAGGTGCTTGACCCTATAGTGGCTACAGGGTCTTTACTGTGCAACAGGCACTTTTCACGGACGTAACCCGATGAGCGATTCCATTCATACCCACAAGCCCGACCACGGCCATGACCACGGGCATTCCTGCTGCTCAGCCAAAGCGGCACCGTCGGTGGTCAAGCTCGGCAAGGCGCCGACGGACGGCGCTCGGCTGAGCAGTTTTCGCATCCAGGCCATGGACTGCCCCACCGAACAGACGCTGATCCAGAACAAGCTCGGCAAACTTGAAGGCGTGCAACAACTGGAATTCAACCTGATCAATCGCGTGCTGGGCGTGACTCACGACTTGCCCAACGACTCGCCGATCATTGATGCGATCCAGTCCCTGGGCATGCAGGCCGAGCCGTTGGCCCCGGGCCAGGAAAAAGAAACCAGCGAATTGCCCGCCCCGGCCAAGCCCTGGTGGCCGCTGGCGCTGTCGGGTGTCACCGCCCTGGGTGCCGAGGTGATCCACTTCACCAGCGCCGCGCCGGAGTGGGTGGTCGCGCTAATGGCGTTGGTGTCGATCCTCAGCGGCGGTCTCGGTACCTACAAGAAGGGCTGGATCGCTCTGAAAAACCGCAACCTGAACATCAACGCACTGATGAGCATCGCGGTGACCGGTGCGGTGCTGATCGGCCAATGGCCGGAAGCGGCGATGGTGATGTTCCTGTTCACGGTGGCTGAATTGATCGAGGCCAAGTCCCTGGACCGGGCGCGCAACGCCATCAGCGGCCTGATGCAGATGGCCCCGGAACAGGCCACCGTGCAACAGGCCGATGGCACCTGGCAGGTGCAAGCGGTCAAGGCCATCAACCTCGGTGCACGGGTGCGGGTTCGTCCAGGCGAACGGGTGGGTCTGGACGGGGACATCGTCGCCGGTCGCTCTACCATCGACCAGGCGCCCATTACCGGCGAGAGCCTGCCGGTGGAAAAAACCGTGGGCGACAAGGTTTTCGCCGGCACCATCAACCAGGCCGGCGAACTGGAGTACACCGTGACCGCCGCAGCCGACCACTCCACCCTGGCGCGAATCATCCACGCCGTGGAGCAGGCCCAGGGCTCCCGCGCTCCGACCCAGCGCTTCGTCGATCAGTTCTCGAAAATCTACACCCCGGCCGTGTTCGCCCTGGCGTTGGCCGTGGCGGTGATCCCGCCGCTGTTCATGGGGGCGACCTGGTTCGACTGGATCTACCGGGCGCTGGTGTTACTGGTGGTGGCCTGCCCGTGTGCGCTGGTGATTTCCACCCCGGTGACTATTGTCAGCGGCCTCGCCGCAGCGGCGCGCAAAGGCATTCTGATCAAGGGCGGCGTGTATCTGGAGGGCGGCCACAAGCTCGACTATCTGGCCCTGGACAAGACCGGTACGATCACCCATGGCAAGCCGGTGCAGACCGACTACGTTCCACTCGACCCGACAGTGGAAGCGACGGCACCCGCTTTGGCCGCCAGTCTTGCCGCCCGTTCCGACCATCCGGTCTCCCACGCAATCGCCAACGCAGCTGTGGATAAACAGCTGGCGCCGCACGCTGTGGATAACTTTGCAGCGCTGCCGGGACGCGGGGTGCGCGGCGATATCAACGGCCAGACCTATCATTTGGGCAATCACCGTCTGGTGGAAGACCTGGGCCTGTGCTCTGCCGAGCTGGAAGAGAAGCTCTTCGCCCTGGAAAAACAAGGCAAGTCCGTGGTGCTGCTGCTCGACCACTCAGGCCCCTTGGCGCTGTTTGCCGTCGCCGACACGGTGAAGGACTCCAGCCGCGAAGCCATCCAGCAACTGCATGAGCTGGGTATCAAGACCCTGATGCTCACCGGCGACAACGCTCATACCGCCGAGGCGATTGCCGCACAGGTGGGCATGGATCAGGCCCGAGGCGATCTGTTGCCGGGCGACAAACTGCAAGCCATCGAGGATCTGTATGCCTTGGGTCACCGGGTCGGCATGGTGGGCGACGGCATCAACGACGCCCCTGCCCTGGCGCGCTCGGAGATCGGCTTCGCCATGGCGGCGGCGGGCACCGACACCGCCATTGAGACCGCCGATGTCGCCCTGATGGACGATGACTTGCGCAAGATCCCGGCGTTCATCCGCCTGTCGCGGCAGACTTCGAGCATCCTGAAACAGAACATCGCTTTGGCGCTGGTCATCAAGGCGATCTTTCTGGGATTCACCTTTGCCGGGTTTGCCACCATGTGGATGGCGGTGTTTGCCGACATGGGGGTGAGTTTGCTGGTGGTGTTCAATGGGTTGCGGTTGTTGCGTAAATAGAGGTGATGAGGCACCCGCATCGCGAGCAGGCTCGCTCCCACAGTAAATCTCAGCGGCCACACGTGGTGTACAACCGAGATCCAATGTGGGAGCGAGCCTGCTCGCGATGGGGCTGCACCGCAGCCCCAATGATTCAACGCCTGTTCAGTCGCGCTTGGGCTCGCGAATCTTGTACCAGGCCACATACAGCGCCGGCAGGAACAACAACGTCAGCAGGGTGGCGATGATGATCCCGCCGATCATCGCGTAGGCCATCGGCCCCCAGAACACTTCCCGGGCAATCGGGATCATCCCCAGGCTCGCGGCGGCCGCGGTGAGCAGAATCGGCCGACGCCGATGTTCGGTGGCTTGCACCACCGCATCCCAGGGCTCGTACCCGTCACGTTCATACTCATCGATCTGGGTCACCAGGATCACCGAGTTGCGGATGATGATGCCGATCAGTGCCAGTATCCCGAGGATCGCCACAAAACCCATGGGCGTGCCCGTCGGCACCAGCGCCAGCACCACGCCGATCAACCCAAGGGGCGCGACGCTGGCCACCAGGAACATTTTCTGCACACTGTGCAGCTGGATCATCAGGAAGGTCGCCATCAAAAACAGCATCAGCGGCACGACGCTGGCAATCGGCCCTTGGGCTTTGCTGCTTTCTTCCACCGTCCCCCCGGTGGCGACCTTGTAGCCCGCCGGCAGGCCGGCAGCGAATTGATCGATGGCCGGTTGCAGTTGCTTCACCAGATCGGTGGGCTGGATTTCATCGCGCACCGCGGCCTTGATGGTAATGGTGGGCTTGCGGTCGCGACGCCACACCAGGGGTTGTTCCAGTTCATAGCGCACTGTGGCGAACGCCAGCAGCGGAATGGAGGTGCCGCTCGGCGTGACGATCTGCAAGTTCTGCAGGGTCTGCGGCGAACCGCGCTCGGCGTCTTCGGCACGACCGACCACGTTGATCAGGTAGATGTCGTCATTGACCTGGGTCACCGGCGAACCGCTGACGATACTGTTCATCAGCCTGGCCACGTCCTCCGAAGACAAGCCCAGTTGCCGCGCCCGGTCTTGGGCAATGTCGATACGCAGCACCTTGCCCGGCTCGTTCCAGTCATAAATGATTTCGCCAATGTGGGTGTTCTTGTCCAGTTCGCTGGCAAGTTCGATGGCGTGCTTGCGCACCTGGTCGATGTCCTTGCCGCTGACCCGGTACTGGATCGGCCGCCCCACCGGCGGGCCCATTTCCAGGGCCTGCACGTAGCTGCCAATGCCGACGAAGTCCTCGCGCAGACGCTTTTGCAGGCGTTCGGTGAGGGCCGTGCGCGACTCCAGGCCTTTGCTGACGATCACCAGTTGCGCGTAGTACGGATTCTGCAACTGCTGGTCCAGCGGCAGGTAGAAACGAATCGCGCCCTCACCGATGTAGGTGCTCCAGCGCTCGATGTCCGGGTCGCCCTTGAGCGTCGCCTCCAGGCGATCGACCGCCTTGCGGGTCTCGTCCATCGAAGCGTTCTGCGGCAGGTTCAAGTCCACCAGAATTTCCGGGCGGTCCGAAGACGGGAAGAACTGGTTCTGCACAAAACGCATGCAAAACACCGACAACGCAAACAGCAGCACGGTGATGCCGATGGACCACCAGCGATTGCGCATCGCCCACAGCAAGCCGCCATTGAAAGCCCGGCCGATCCGTCCTGGCTCGTTGCTGTGGGGTTTCACATGGGTACTGAGGATGTGCACGCCGATCACCGGGGCGAACAGCACCGCGACAATCCACGACACCAGCATCGCCACGGCAATGACTGCAAACAGGGTAAAGGTGTACTCGCCGGCGGAGCTGGCGTTCAGGCCGATGGGCACGAACCCGGCCACGGTCACCAGGGTCCCGGTGAGCATCGGGAACGCCGTTGAGGTGTAGGCGAAGGTCGCGGCCTGCTCCTTGGTTTCACCTTTCTCCAGGCGCGTGACCATCATCTCCACGGTGATCATCGCGTCGTCCACCAGCAGACCGAGGGCGATGATCAGCGCACCAAGGGAAATCCGCTGCATGGTGATGCCGCTGTATTCCATGAACACAAAGACCATCGCCAATACCAGCGGAATCGAGCAGGCCACCACCAGCCCGGCCCGTAAGCCAAGGCTGATAAAGCTGACCACCAGCACGATAATCACCGCCTCGAACAACGCGCTGGTGAAACCGCCGACCGCTTCCTCCACCACTTCGGCCTGGTCCGACACGGTATGCACGTCGACGCCCACTGGCAGATCGGCGGTCAGTTCGTTCATGCGCGCGTGCAGTGCCTTGCCGAATTCCTGGATGTTGCCGCCCTTCTTCATCGCAATCGCCAGGCCAATGGCCGGCGTGCCATTGAAGCGAAACATTGGGGTCGCGGGGTCGACATAACCGCGACTGATGTCAGCGATGTCGGCCAGGCGATAAAAACGATCATTGAGCCGCAGATTGACGTTGGCCAGGTCCTTTTCCGACTGGAACTGCCCGGAAGTGCGTACGGAAATCCGCTCCGGCCCGGCGTCGATCACCCCGGCGGGAGTCACAGCGTTCTGGGATTGCAGGCTCTGCACCACCTGGCGCTGATCAATACCCAGCGCGGCGAGCTTGCGGGTCGAAAAATTCAGGTACAGGACTTCATCCTGCTCGCCCACCATCTCGACCTTGCCCAGGCCCGGTACCTCACGGATTTCGGCGCGCACTTGCTCCACATAATCGCGCAACTGACGCATCGAAAGCCCGTCGCCGGTGAAGGCATAGACCGACCCGTACACATCGCCGAATTCGTCGTTGAATCCCGGGCCCTGCAGGCCCTGGGGGAAGTCACCACGGATGTCGTCGATCTTCTTGCGAACCTGATACCAGATCCCGGGGATTTCCTCGGCGTCGGTGGTATCGCGCAGGTACACGAACACCGTCGACTCCCCTGGTCGGGTATAGCTTTTGACATAGTCGAGAGAGTCGAGCTCTTCGAGTTTTTTCTCGATGCGGTCGGTGACCTGCTTGAGGGTTTCCTCCTGGGTCGCGCCAGGCCAACGAGTCTGGATGACCATGGTCTTGATGGTGAACGAGGGGTCTTCTTCGCGCCCCAGGTTCATGTAGGAAAACACCCCCATCAACAGGGCGACGAACATTAAGTACCAAACAAACGACTGATGCCGCAGGGCCCATTCGGATAAGTTGAAAGGCCCTTTCATCGTGCGTCCTCGTCGAGTTTCACTTTCTGCCCCGGCTGGAGGCTGTTCACACCGGCGCTGACCACACGGTCGCCGGGCTTGATGCCATTGGCCACCAGCACCGAGTCGGTGGAGCGGCTGAGAATCCTCACCTCTCGGGGGGAAACGGTCTGACTCTGCGGATCGACAAGCCAGATCCGCGTTGTGCCATCAACCTCTTGCAAGGCACTGAGCGGCAGCTCGATGCGCGGCTCGATGGTTGAGCTCAGGGTCACGCTGATGGCCGTGCCCAGGCGAAAGCCTGGCGGTGTATCGCCCAGGGTCAGCCGTGCGCGGCGCGTGCGGGTGGCGCTTTGGGCCTGGGGTTCGATCTCGCGCACGGTGGCGGTCGTGCGGATGCTCGGGTCCAGTTCCCCGGCGACCTCGAACACGACATCGGCGGGCAGGCGCTCAGCCAGGCCGGCCGGCAGGTCGATCACCGCTTCCTTGATGTCCGGGCGCGCCAGGGTCACCACTTGCTGGCCGGCAGTGACCACCTGCCCGGCCTCGGCATTCCAGGCCGTGACGACGGCATCGTGGTCGGTGTGCAACTGGCTGTAGTTGAGTTGGTCGCGAGCCTGCTCCACCGATGCACGGGCCTGTTCCAGGGAAGCCGCGGTGGTTTTCAGATCGGTCTGGGCAATGTCCAGTTGCGCCTGCGCGCCGACACCACGGTCGAACAACTGCTGCTGGCGACGGGCATTGGCCTGGGCGTTGATGTACTGCGCCTCGATCCGCGCCAGGTCGCCCTGGGCGGCGCGCAACTGGTTCTGTTGATCGGTGGGGTCGAGGGTAGCGAGCAAATCACCCTTCTTCACTTCGGCGCCGACATCGACGTTGCGGCTGGCGATCCGTCCCGGCACGCGGAACCCCACATTGGTCTCGTAACGGGCCTGGATGCTGCCCGCGAAGCGCCCAAGGGCTTGCTGGTCGAGCGCGCGAACCTCGATGGACAACACCGGGCGCACCGGCTCAGGTGGCGGCTCTTCCTTCGAGCACGCCGCCAGCAACAGGCCAGCCGAGACCATCCATAAAAGCTTCATGGCTGGACTCCCGTCGGGGATTTCTCATGGGTATTTTCAGCGATCTCTACGCGCACGCCGGGATGCAGCAATTGCCCACCCGCGGTGACCACTGTCTCACCCCCCTTGAGCCCGTCGCTGATGATGACCTTTCCGGTGAGATACCGGCCGACGGTGACATTGTGCAACTGCGCCTTGCCTGCATCGTCCACCAGCCACACCGCCGGATCGTGAAGGTTCTTGGTCAGCGCCGACCAGGGCAGTTCCACGGCGGTCTTGCCGGCAGACTTGGCGGTAGCACTGACCACCGAACCCAGGCGCATGCCTTCGGGTAACTCACTGAGCGTCACCTTGACCTGCACGGTGCCGGTTTCAGCGGAAACCGCCGGGGTGATCTCGCGCACCGTACCGGTGGTCTTGATGGCCGGGTTGTCCAGCAGGCTGATGACGATGGCGGGATCCGAGGGCGGTTCGCGCAACAGTGATTCGTAGATATTGAACACGGCGTCGCGCTCTCCGTCCTGGGCCAGGCTGAAGATCGGTTCCGTGGCCTGCACCACCTGGCCGACCTCCGCCTGCCGTGCCGTGATGATGCCCGGAGCCTCGGCGATCAGCGCGGTATAGCTCAGTTGTTCGCGGGCGTTGGCCAACTGGGCCTGGGCAGCGGTCAGCGCACTCTGGCTGCTGCGCAGTTGCGCCTGGGCCGTGTCATATTCGCTCTGGCTGGTATAACCCTTGGGCAAGAGTTTTTGCTGGCGCACGAACGCCGCCGCACTCTGCTTGACCCGCGCCTGTTCGGCAGCCACCTGAGCCTGGGCGGAGTCGACACGAGTCTGCAGATCCTGGGGGTCGAGCCGGGCGAGCACCTGTCGGGCCGAAACCCGGTCACCGACATCCACCTTGCGCTCGACGATCTTGCCGGCCACGCGGAACGACAGATCGGTCTGCACCCGGGCCTGGACGTCACCGGTGAGGGTCACCGAGGCGGCATATTCGGTGGGCACGGCCTGTTGCACGAAAACCCTCGGCAGGGCCTTTTCCTCGGGCTTTTCATCACCGCATCCGGCCAACAATACACACAAGCCAAGGCCAACCAGAACTTTACTTCGAGGACCAGCCATGCAGACTCCTTTGCGTTGTACGGACGTACCAGTGACGATACGACTGTGAGCTTAGAACAGGGTTCAACACCTGCCACAGGATCACAATGGATACACCCATCAGGCAGACTAGTGCCTTTGCGGCAGCAGGAAAAATTTGCACATGCTCAAGACACTGGCGGTGGCCAACTACCGCTCGATCAACAAACTGGTGATCCCCCTGGGCCGGCTGAACCTGATCACCGGCCCCAACGGCAGTGGCAAATCCAATCTGTATCGTGCCCTGCGCCTGTTGGCGGAGACCGCCCAGGGTGGCGTGGTCAACGCCCTGGCCCGCGAAGGCGGGCTGGACTCGACCTTCTGGGCCGGGCCGGAAGTGATCAGCCGGCGTATGCGCAACGGCGAGGTGCCCATCGGAGCTACGGTGCGGCTCAGCACGAAACGTCTGCGCCTGGGTTTTGCCGGGGAAGATTTCAGCTATTCGATCTCCCTCGGCCTGCCGGAACCGAGTTTGTCCGCGTTTTCGCTGGACCCTGAAATCAAGCGCGAATGCATCTGGGCCGGCCCGGTGTTTCGTCCCGCCAGCCTGCTGGTGGATCGCAACGGGCCCATGATCCGTGCCCGGGACGGTCGCACCTGGGACGTCCTGGCTCAGTACACGCCCACCTTTGACAGTTTGTTCGACCAGGTCGGCAGCCTGCGCACCTCACCAGAGGTGCTGCAAATGCGCGAGTTCATTCGTCGCTGGCGCTTCTATGACCACTTTCGCAGCGACGCCGACGCCCCGGCGCGCCAGCCGCAACTGGGCACCCGCACTCCGGTGCTGCACCACGACGGGCGTGACCTGGCCGCTGCCCTGCAAACCATTCTTGAGATCGGCGACGATCAAGCCCTGCACTCGTCCATCAGCGACGCATTCCCCGGTGCCCGGCTGCATATCGAGAAACTGCAAGGCGGGCGTTTCGGCATCGAGTTTCATCAGCATGGCTTGCTGCGCCCGCTGTCGGCTGCCGAACTTTCCGACGGGACCCTGCGCTATCTGCTGCTGATAGCCGCACTGCTCACCCCGCGCCCACCCTCGCTGATGGTGCTCAACGAACCGGAAACCAGCCTGCACCCGGACCTGTTGCCAGCCCTGGCACGGTTGATCATCCGCGCTTCAGCGCACTGTCAGGTCTGGGTGGTTTCCCACGCCCGGCGCTTGATCACCGCCTTGCAGCAGGACGGCGACTGCAATTGCATCGTGCTGGAGAAAGATCTGGGCCAGACCGGGATCGTCGGCCAGGGAATACTGGATGCGCCGGCCTGGAGCTGGCCGGATTGATCGACGGTATTTGCAGGGGCCAAGTAAGAAGGCTATTTTTCCACTGGCTGTAGGACGGGTCTATTTCTCGACGGACCTCTCCAAGGAACCGCAGCTTATGGCCAGACTGCCTGGCCCCCATCACAAGGAAGATCACAATGGCTGACGTGAAAGCCCCGCAACACCTCGACCCACGCGACATCGTCAAACTGCTCGTGGCCCTGCGCCGCGCATTAAAAAAACCGCCTGCATAGCTACATCGATCAAGACGGGTTCTGAGCGTCGGCACAAAAAAACGCCGACGCTGGCAAAGCCGTCGGCGTTGAAACTTCAAATCCTTGCTGTTCGATCAGAACGCCGGCAGTACCGCGCCGCTGTATTTCTTCTCGATAAATGCCTTCACTTCCGGGCTGGTCAGGGCCTTGGCCAGTTTCTGCATGGCCGGGCTGTCCTTGTTGTCCGGGCGGGCCACCAGGAAGTTCACGTAGGGCGAATCCGAACCTTCGATCACCAGCGCATCCTTGGCCGGGTTAAGACCCGCTTCCAGGGCGTAGTTGGTGTTGATCATGTCCAAGTCGACCTGATCCAGCACACGCGGCAGCATGGCCGATTCCAGCTCCTTGAACTGAAAGTTTTTCGGGTTCTTGGCGATGTCCTTGGGCGTGGCCAGGGCGTTTTTCGGGTCCTTGAGCTCGATCAGGCCCGCCTTCTGCAACAGGATCAGGGCGCGACCACTGTTGCTGCCTTCGTTGGGGATGGCGATGGTCGCGCCGTCCTTGAGTTCGGCCAGGCTTTTGACTTTCTTCGAGTAACCACCGAACGGTTCCACATGCACGCCGATCACGGTCACCAGATCGGTGCCTTTGCCTTCGTTGAAGCTCTTGAGATACGGCAGGGTCTGGAAGTAGTTGGCGTCCAGGCGCTTCTGATCAACCTGTACGTTGGGTTGAACGTAGTCGGTGAACACCTTGATTTGCAGGTCCACGCCTTCTTTGGCCAGGGCCGGCTTTATCAGCTCAAGGATTTCAGCGTGGGGCACCGGGGTGGCCGCCACGACCAGTTTCTCCGCCGCCTGGGCCAGACCCGAGGTCAGGGCTGCTGCCAACGCGGTGAATAACAGAACCTTTTTCATGCAGTGTCCTTATCGAAGATCACCGTCGTCATGGACCACGGTCAAACAATGGAAGTGCCAGCGAAGTGCTATCGCTGGCGTGATGTGGACGATACCGATATTTTTTATGCCTTAACAATATCTTTTATTGAGGTGCTTATACCCAAAATCCATAAATGAGCAGGCGTAATTTCCTCGTCAGGCAAATCGGATATCGGCGCTTCGCTTCCTGACGTCACCATAGATTTCGTCCTGTGCCTGCCCAAGCGACTGGCTGCCGAAAAATTCGTCCGCGCGCTGGAGATACTCTTTGGCTTTTTCGATGTACCGATCTCTATCGATCGTGTACCTGACGCCGTCAACCGGATACTTGACGTAACCGACCACATCCTTGGCTGTCAGTACATTCCTCAGGTCGTTTTGCACAGCGATGAAGTTACGCCGCCCGCCTTCAGGAACCAGACGGCTCGCGGCCTTGGCATATTCCCCAACACGTACCGCACGCAAGGCATTGCCACGATTCAATGTCACGGTATCACCGAGTGCCTCGACGGTTTTCTGCAACGCGACGCTTGTGCCTTTGCCCAATACCTTGCCCGCCAGGGAAGCCCCGCCAGACACGACACCCAGCGCAATACTGGTGTAACTGAGAATCTGCGTGGCGACGGCATCCGGGGCTGCCTCCGTCAACACCACCGATGCAATCGATGCCGCGCCTGACACCACTTCCAGCGTCAACGCCGCCGCAGCCGAAAATGACACCCCGACCAAAGGTGCGGATGCGCCAAGGGTCGCAAGGGTCAATGCGACGGAAGCCACAGCAAAAGCAGCAGTAAGACCTATCTTGACCCAACCCCAGGCAGAAATATGGCCTGTCGGATCGCTGAGATTGATCGGGTCTCCCAAACAATAGGCGTAAGGATTGAGGCCACCGCCATCGAACGGGCTCCAACTGTCGGGCCGGTGGAATCGCATCAGTACCGGATCGTAAGCCCGGTAGCCATTACCCAGCAGGTAACATCCCGTCACGGGGTCCAGCGGCTCGCCATTGAAACCGAACAGGCTACCCAACCCGTCGGACACCGGGCGTTGCCCATAGGGTGAATAAGCCTGCGTGGTGGTGTCTGCACCGGAAAGTGCCTGCAGGACGTTGCCGTAAGCGTCGGTGCAAAACAGCGCCGTCTCCTGGCCTTGCAACAGGGCCAGCAACTGCCGCCCTTCGCGCACGATGCTGCGCCTCTCGTCACCCGCCACTTCGCTGCACAACTGCTCTTGATGGTGGAAACGCCGGTATGCCTTCTCCCCCGTCAGCTCAAAGGCATGGAGCCAATCCGCGGCGTCATACCGATAGCGGGCCAACGTCGATCTGGAGTCCGCCGACGTCACGCTTTCCAGGCGGCCCAACTCGTCATAAAGCAGCCTGCGCCCTTGCCCATCGTTGAGCAGATTGCCGTCCGCGTCATAACTGAAGGTTGTATTGCCCGCCACATAGTCGGGATGACTGTGGATGACGGCACTGAGTTGCGTTTTGTCAGCCAGGTCATACCGATAGTTCGCAATGTTCTCGCCACCTACGAAACGGGTGGTGACCTGACGAATGTTATCGAGATAGTCGTAAGTGAAATCCTGGGAAACGATAACTTTTCCCTGCGTATCCACGGGCGCCTGCTCACCCTTGCAGGCGTAACGCTCCAAGCGGCCACGCAGATCATAGGTGAACGATTCCAGGCGCAGGAGAACGTTCCCGACCTTGAGCGTGCGCTGGCTGAGCTTATCGCCGGGGCCGAACGACTGGGCCAACTCCAGGACGTCTTTTTCCTGGGAGGAGGAACGTCGAAGAACCTCGCGGCCAAACTCGTCGTACACCAGGTCGGTGACCATTGACAGGCCCGATTGAGCGTCGGTGACGGTGATACAACTGAGTTGCTCTTGAGCGTTGTACGAGTAGGCGACGCAGACTCGGCCTTGGGTGATGCCCGACAACCGTCCTGTCTCGTCATAAAGACAGGTGCGATCCGCGCCGTTGACGTCTGTATGGCAAATCGGCTTTCCCATCAACGAGTGGGTTTGCGAACTTTCGAACCGGTCGAGCGCAGTTACCCATTTCTCCTGCTTGAGCCGACCGGACGCAGAATATTCCATGCGTCGCTGCACCAGCGCGTTGGCCGACTCCTGGAGCAGGCCGGTGCGCGGATCAAAACGATGCCTTGTCGAAACCGGCGCCTGGCTGCCTGCGCGCTCGGTGACACAATCATCGAGCAACGGATCAAGGGTGAACCGCAGGACTTTGCCGGCCGCAGTGATCCTCTGTGAAGCGTTCCTGCTGGAGCCTTCATAGACCAATCGTTCAGTGCGACCACCTGAGCGATTGAGCGTAATACGCATCAGCCCATCGTAGGTTCGGCTACCCACCACGTAGTCATTGGCGCTGATTTGCGTGGGATGGTCACCCTGGCTGTGTACCGCGTACTGCTTCTTGATGACCGTACCGTCGGGCAAAACCGTACTCAGGACCCTCCCCGCCAGATCGTAGCTGTAGCGAGTCACCGCCCCGTCAGAAGCCCTTTGCCTGATGCACCGTCCCAGCCCATCGTATTCGTAGGCGGTGACCTCTCGAACAACGCCTGACAGGTCCACCCGTTCGATGCGCGACGGTTTGCCAAAAACGTTCGTGAACGTACGCGTCTTGCCGGCGCCTTCCACCCACTGTGTGCGAGTGAGCGCTACCGGGTCGACCTCATCATGCACGATCACCTGTCCACGGCGACGGACGCGGCTCTGATGTCCCCACGGGTCATACTCGTACAGGGTCTTCAGTGATTTCGCCTGGCCCTCGAACCAGTCGGTTTCTTCATCCGCCTTCAGGCGCCCGAGGCTGTCGTATTCGGCCTGATAGATCAGGCGCATGGGCGCGCCAGGCATATCGACATCCTGCTTCTGGACGCTGATGGTGCGGCCGACCCCGTCACTGCGGGTCGCTGTCTGGACACCCCGCGAATCCGTGACGATGACCGTGACAAACGGATCTTCGGGTGTGAACGGTTGATAGGTGAATTGACGCGACGCTGCGCTGTCAGTGCCTGGCATCACCGTTTCACGGATCAGTTGCCCCAGCGAATCGTATTCCATGCTGACGCTGCTGCCCCCGGACTCACGGGTCTTGATCAGCCAGTCACACTCGTCATGCCAGCTCTGTCGCAAGTGCCTCACGCCTTCGGCGCTAAAGGTCTGGTCGGTGCGGACATGCCCGTTTTCACGCTGGTACGCATACTGATATTCAGTCCGTACACCACCTACCGTTTCAACCTTGCTTTGCAGCCTTGCATGGAAGACGTCATTGACGTCGTTGACGTACCTTAATCGACAGTCCACCCGTGGCTCGCTGACGCCGCCTTCGAACAGTGTTTCACTGGCGAGCTGCACACAACGGCCGCCACCGGGACGTAACGAAGGCAGCTCAGCGTAGGTGTAACGGACCACCGTTGTAGGTGCGGCAGCGAAGTCAGGGGAAGCGAAAATCGACTTCTGTTTGAGCAAGGACGGCACGCCCAATGGACTGGCAGGACAGTCAGCATCCCCTTGTGCGGGGAAGTATTCATAGACTTCACGCACTCCGCTCGGACTGGTCTTTTCCAGCAGATTCCCATGTTCATCATAGGACGTGCGGGTGACCTCGCTTCTGATTCTGCTGCGCCTCGCATCCGCGGCATCGCTGCTGTCAAAGAAGCTGTCGCGCACCACGCGTTGCATCTGGAACTGTGGGGGCTGATCCTCGAAAGCCCTATTGGGGACATCGTGGTATTCGATCTCTCGCAGTTGCATCTTGCCGCCACTGATCGTTCTTTGCGAAATCATCGAATGAAAGCGGTTGTAGGTACGCGTGACGCGAGACGCCTCACGCTGACCACCTTCATCAAGGGCGATCTGTATCTGGGTGCAGGCGTACTCGTACTGCCCGCTCAAGCCATAAAGCACGTCACTGTCAGCGGTCCAGAACGCGCGCGAATCGAACCCGAGAAAGTTTCTGCGCGAGTATTCATATTTGCTCATCATGGCCGGCTGCCCCCCGCCGGGGGACATGACCGACTGGACGACAACCGGCAACGAAGAGACCGGCGCCCCCGTAGGCAAGCGATGTCCCTCAGGCCTGTAACTGAGCGTTTCCTGCGCGCCGCTTGGCTGTTGGACGTTGGTCATCAGCAAAAAACCATTGATTCGCCGATAACCAAAGGACCACATCAACTGATTATTTTCGGCCGTGACCAGAATGATGCGCTGGAGTAGTTCATTGTTGAGCGCGAACCGGTATTGGAGTCTTTTTGAAGGCATATCCGGCCACAAGGTAATGGTCGGTGGCGTTCCTCCGTTCTGGGCATAGTCGATACTCAACAGGCGGTGATGTTGGTGATAAACCTCCGTCAGCCGTCGCTGTCCGGAAATGAGCCTGTAGGCATAGCGCGTTTGCGTGCCATTGGGGCAATACGCATGCGTCAGCAGCCACTCGTCAGCCGTTGCAGAGGGGCGCGAGAGTATTTCGGTCCGCCCATCTATGTGCTCAATGACAAGTTCATCGCCTTGCACCGTAACGTTCAGGTTATCGAGCTTTTTATCCTTGAACGTGGCCTGGCCTTCGCTGACCAGAAGCTGATAGGTCACGCCGTTCGACAGTGTCAGCTTGCGTCGGCGTTGCTCATAGCTGCAGGTGCGCAGGGACCAGCCGGTGCCTAAACCCATGTTTTGATTATTGAAGGAATCATATGAAAGGGTAAGCGGTAGCTTCGACCCGCCGGCTGCGTCAGTGGGCGCTGCATCCAGCGCCACGCTGCAACTATAACTACCGGTACGAGGATCAACACCCGAACGAATGAAACTATCAAACCTGAAGGCAGCCGAAGTTAACTGCTCTTTGAATGAAACTGAGCGACTCATCTATTCTTCCTTGAACATGGTTTCTGATTTACCGGGCGACCCAGACCGCCAACGTCTCTTCAGTTATCCCGACGCGCAGTTGATGGAAATTTCCAAATACATCACGCATTTCCAGTGCAGCACTGTTTCTATTCTCTCGGACCCACACCGGCCCACCCTTTTTTCCGAACGCCAGAACGAATGCAACCGCGCCCTTTTCGCTTAAATTCCTTCCTACCGCATCCGGCCGTTCCCAACTCAAATAGGCTGACGTTCGTATTGCGCGACCAGCGCCATAGCCCACCACGTAATAGCCCGAGTATCGATTGTCCGAGCTTCCTATCTGAAGATGCGTCCTCATAAAAAAGTCCGCCACAAATTCCATTCGCTGCTGGTCAACGATCAACTCCAGGACAAAACCCTCGACTTTCGCGATATCAGGCGATTGGCTGGAATAGTAGGCGGGGATGGCGCGAACAGAGTACTGCTCACTTCGGTAAACAGCGGGCGCCAGTGGAATCAATACCAGAGAGCCAAACTCGCTGGCCTTGGAAGATAGAAATTTTTTGCCATCGGCCCGCGTGATGCACAGCTGTAAATCTATCGGTGTGTCGGAACGGGTCGTGACATAAAAATCTTTGGTGTAAACAAACTCACCCGACGGCACCGAGCCTTGGATAGGGCCATTCGGAGGAAGCTGGCGAAAACGGCTGTCCTCCCGCTCGGTGTACCTCCAGTCTTTGATGTCTTCGCGGTGCCGGTCTTTGGTCAATGCCAATCCGGTCAATGCATCGACCAGAACAATGGAGTCCAGCTCGGACTGGCTTAGAGCGACACTGCCCCAGAGCCAGTCTTCGACCTCGACAACCACTTTAACCTTCAATTGCTGATAACCGTTGCGGTACAACTGATTACCGCCCGAGACTGAAAAAATCTTAAAGGTTTTCAGGTCCGACCATGTCGCCACGCCAGGTTCATTATTCTTAAGTTCCATTTTCAAATCCTTAGTCCGTTACTTGATTGAAGAGTGGCAGCCTTCAAGTTCGGCCGCCACATTGCTTGCGCCATTTAATTAACCATCACTACGACGCCACCAATCAAGATCAAAACCCAGACAAATTATTTGAATGACAACTTATAACTGGCCGCAAAATGAAACAGCCCCGACATTTACGGGATCCGCGCAACAACAACGCCGACAATATAAAAATCATCAGCGCTCAAATGATTCAGTAACATTATTGACGCAGGCATCAGATCCCGGCGATCCATGTCTTTAATCGCTCAAGTTGTTGCCGGTCACCTTGCCTGATCAACTCAAGAACCATTTGCTCAATCACCGTTGCGGGTGTCGGTTGATGCGGTAAATTGAGATGTTCCGGCAATATTTGATCGCCGGTGCTCACCAGCAACGCAAAATGAATGACGTTCTCCAACTCGCGGGTATTGCCCGGCCAGTCGTGCCGTTCCAGCGCGTGCTGCGCGGCTTCGCTGATCAGCGGCACCGCCAGGCCGAGGCGCTGGCTGTAGATGCCCAGAAAGTACTCGGCCAGGGACAGGATATCGCCCACCCGCTCGCGCAAAGCCGGCAACTCGAGTTGACCTTCACTGAGATAGTCATAGAGCCGTTGGTGGAATTTACCGGCTGCCACTGCTTGCGCCAGATCGATGCTGGTGGCCGCAACCAGGCGCACATCCACAGGGCTGGGCTGGTGGGCGCCGACGCGGATGACTTCGTGGTTCTCCAGGGCCGCCAACAATTTGAGCTGGATCGGCAGCGGTAAATCGCCGATCTCATCCAGATAAAGGGTGCCGCCATTGGCCGAGCCGAACCAGCCGGCGCGGCTACTGGCCGAGCCGTTGTGGCTGCCGACGGCATAACCGAACAATTCGGCGTCGGCGTAAGTCGGGCTGATCGCAGCGCAATTGACCGAAACGAACAGCCCACCGCGAGCGCTTTCACGATGCAGGTAACGGGCAAGCAACTCCTTGCCCGTGCCGGTTTGGCCGCGAATCAGTACCGCGATCGAGCGCGGCGCCAGTTGCTCCAATGCGTGGCGTAGTTGCCGCGAACGCGGGTCGACGAACACCAACGCCTTGGCGCGAATGCTCAGGGGGCTTTTTTGTGCGTCGGGAAACGTCAGCAACGGCTGACCCAGTGTTTCATGCAAGCTCATGGCAGACTCCCGCCCCCACCGCCGGGAGACGGGAGGGCAAAAAAACTCAGGCGCGACGCAGGGCGTGGTGCTCCATGCGGGTTTGCAGACGATAGAGATAGGCGAAACCCTGCTCCCAACGCTGATGGCCAGACTTGACATTGATATGCCCCGCCCCGGCCAGAATCCCGGCCTCGGCGCCCCAATGACGCGCCAGTTCAAGCACGCGCTCAACGCTCACGGCGGGGTCATTGTCGGAACTGACCACCTGGCTCGCAAATGGCAGCAGATCGGTGGGAATCGGCGCGAAATTGCGCAACGCAGGCGCGCAGGCCGGCCGTTCGACATCCGCCGGCGCCACCAGTAACGCCCCGCGCACCTGCTGCAGAAACTGCACCGGCGCGCTGGCCGCCCAATGGGCAACCGTGATGCAACCCAGGCTATGGGCAATGAGGATCACCGGCCTGCTGTCGGCGGCAATGGCTTCGGCCAGCGCCGCCACCCAGTCTTCACGCCGAGGGGTCAACCAGTCGGCCTGCTCGACCCGGGCACTGTTGGGCAGGCTGTTCTGCCAATGGGTTTGCCAGTGGTTTTGCGGCGATCCTTGCCAGCCCGGCACAATCAGGTAGCGAATCGATTCGTTGCGCATGGGTGCTCTCCCGCGTGTCTGTTGCAGGCGAGTATAGGGAGGCGAGCCAGATTGATTAAGGAATAAGAAGCTATTTATTAATAACAGTAAAGAATAACAACCTTTCTCTGTGGGAGCGGACTTGCTCGCGAAAGCGCTGGGCCAGTTGTCGGTGATGCTGGCTGATACGACGCATTCGCGAGCAAGCCCGCTCCCACAGGTTCTGCTTCCGTGTCACTCGTTGCGTCCCTTGCGCAGCAACACATTCAACTGGTCCACCACTTCCGCCCAGTCCGCGTCCTCGAGGATTTCTTCACGCAGTAACTGCTGCTGGCTTGTGCTCCAGAAAAACGCGTCAGCCAAGTGCAGTTCAGGCTTGAGGGGTGAATGGGTCGTGATGAATTTGTCGATATCAACGGGGTCGTCAGACAGGCCCAATTGTTTGAACAGCGCGGGCAGGCTGTGGATCGGGGATTGCATGCGGGACTCCTGAGCATAGATCGGATGGCTGGGTTACTCCCCGCAGTCTAGCCTCTTGACGACCGCCAGACTGATCAAAATTCGATCAAACCACGCGTGAACTAGACTCTAGATAGAGTTCCCAATCACATCGCGGAGGATCCAGTGAACATTCGCTGTTTGATGGTCGCATTGCTGGCCATGAGCGGGCCCGCATTGGCGGCCGACGGACTCGCGCTACTGACGGCCAATCCCTTGGGTTTCTGGCTGATTGCCGCGGGCGTGGCCTTGCTGATCGCCGAGGCCGCCCTGCCCAACTACGGAGTCGCCGGGTTGGGCGGCATCATTCTGTGCGTCATTGGCGCGATCATCCTGACCAACGCCGATATACCGGTCCCACTGATGATCGTCCTGGGTCTGATCAGTGGCTTTTTGCTGATAGCCCTCCTGGTCCGCGCATTGAAAACCCGACCGCGCCAACCCGTCAGCGGCGATGCCGCGTTGTTGGGCAGCGTCACGGCGGTGACAGCGTTACAGGCCGGCAATAACCATCATGGCTGGATCCAGCTGGAAGGCGAACGCTGGCAGGTGACAAGCGCGATGCCGCTGCGGCCTGGCCAGGCCGTGCGGGTCATCGCACGCAAGGGCCTGCTATTGGAAGTGGCCGCCGCTGATTCACAAGGAGCCTGATATGGGTATGCAAATCGGTTTCACGATGCTGTTGTTGCTGTTGATAGCACTGGCGGCTTCAACGTTCCGGATCCTGCGCGAATACGAACGCGGGGTGGTCTTTCAGCTCGGCCGGTTCTGGCAGGTCAAAGGGCCGGGGTTGATCCTGCTGATTCCCGTGGTGCAGCAGATGATCCGCGTCGACTTGCGCACCATTGTCCTCGACGTACCGGCGCAGGACGTGATCACCCGCGACAACGTCTCGGTGAAGGTCAACGCGGTGTTGTACTTTCGCGTGCTCGATCCACAGAAGGCGATTATCCAGGTCGAAAACTTCCTCATGGCGACCAGCCAACTGGCCCAGACCACCTTGCGCGCCGTTCTCGGCAAACATGACCTGGACCAATTGCTGGCCGAGCGCGAGCAACTGAACAGCGACATCCAGCAAGTGCTGGACGCCCAGACCGACGCCTGGGGTATCAAAGTGGCCAACGTGGAAATCAAGCACGTGGATCTCAATGAATCGATGATCCGCGCCATCGCCCGGCAAGCCGAAGCAGAGCGGGAACGACGGGCCAAGGTGATCCACGCCGAAGGCGAGTTGCAAGCCTCGGAAAAACTCATGCAAGCCGCCGAAATGCTCGGTCGCCAGCCTGGTGCCATGCAACTGCGCTACATGCAGACACTGGGCTCCATTGCCGGGGACAAGACCTCCACCATCGTTTTTCCGCTGCCAATCGAGTTGCTCAAGGGGATGGCGGAGTTGTCGCCCAACAAGTCTTGATCAATTGCGCAGGGCATGGAATTCCAAGCGAAAGATCAAAAAATCGCAGCCTTGGTAGCTCCTACACCCACTTCTGTAGGAGCTACCGAAGACTGCGATCCTTTGATCTTTTCCCCCGCCAAACCCTCGGACATTTCCTTCAATACGCAGCGTTGTTCATGAACTAGGCAGTGCTTCCGAGCGCCGCTAACCTTTGTCCGTCATCGCAAAAAACGGTGACACGGACGTGCAAGTCCGATCTAGGAACGCATTCGTTATGGCTATTCGCCGAGCATTTTTCTATGCTCGCCGATTGTTATGGCGGCTGCGCGTGGGAGACTTTCGGGTCTGCCGGGTTCCTGGACCGGTCTTGCACACCTACGTACAGCTGCCACCTTTTTCGAAGTGCAATCGATGGGTGTCAGCTCCACCTCCAGGGAAATCATTATGTTCAAAGCAACACCGAATCCGCCGCAAAGCGGCCATAAATCCCGCGTCGAAGCCCTCGAAGAAAAAAAGCTCGAAGACGCCGCCATCCGCGCCCTCGATTACTACCTCAAACCCCAACCTTCCTCACCGCCCGAACCCGATAAAAACCAGCTTTTCATCGTCGCCCCCCACATTGACACCGAAACCCTGCTCGCCAATGCCTCCGAAGACCTGCTGTCCATCAGCACCATCGCCGCCGACCTGGCTGACGATGTCGATGACTCACGCCGCTGCGTCGCCCTGGCGATCAGCCGCATGGCCGATGGGGTTCAGTTGTTGGTTGAGCGGGCGTTGGATCATTTGGAAACGAAGGAGATGGCGGCGCCTGGGACCAAGGGTAGCGCTTTGCTTTGATGCAAACTGTGCCGACGCCATCGCGAGCAGCCTCGCTCCCACAATTGGATTGGAGTACGACCGGGAGAAACCAGGTCGGCTGTCAGGCCGCCTTCGCGAGCAAGCTCGCTCCCACAATTGGATTGGAGTACACCCGCAAGAGCCAGGTCGGCTATAAGGCCGCCTTCGCGAGCAAGCTCGCTCCCACAATTGGATTGGAGTACACCCGCAAGAGCCAGGTCGGCTATAAGGCCGCCTCGCGAGCAAGCTTTGCTCCCACAGGTTCTGCTCAAACAGGTCTGATGGGTGTACACCCGCAAGAGCT